>NZ_PNDF01000043.1:0-38161 GCF_005887195.1 Pseudoalteromonas sp. S1650
AAACCGCACGCGCTGCGCTTTGCAGATTCAGTATCACTGACTCTTGATTGGCAAAAAAGTTAAAATTAGGGCGTGTTGACCTTTGTGGATTAAAATTTGTTCACTCTAGGGGCGATTTAATCGCGGCGCGAGATTTGTAACCTAGTGGGCTAAGTAAAAATCGAGCAACAAAGAGTTAATCGCCCCTAGGAAGAACCCGAAGGGCAGCGCGTGTTTGGCATTGATGCTGCGTTATCACCTATTTATGTGGAACAACCACACTACATAGGCTCTGCCTTGCCTAAATACCAAACACACTGCTGCAAAATTAATCATAAAAGGTAAACACGCCCTAGTCCTACCGCAAAGGCAAGCACAGCTAAATAACGTGCGCCTTTGCCTAGGGTCACAAGTAACAAAAAGATTGGAAACTTAACCCTAAAAATTCCGCCAACTACCGTTAACGGGTCGCCGACAATAGGCAGCCAAGCAAACAGCAAACTGTAAATACCGTACTTATTAAATTGCTGCTCAGCTTTATCTATCGACTTTTGTGAAACGGGAAACCATTTACAGTCTTTAAATCGCATGACTTGTGTGCCCAGCCAATAATTAACACAGCTCCCAAGCACATTGCCCACGGTTGCACTTAGCCATAATAGCCAAAGTAGATAATCACCACTGGCTACCATAGCGGTCATCACTAATTCTGAAGAGCTAGGTAATAGGGTAGCTGCAATAAATGCACTGAAGAATAACGATAAGTAGGCCATAAACATCACATAAAAAAGCTCAGCAAACGGCTGAGCTTTTATTATATGGCAATCAATTTATTTTATAAATTCAATCGCCATTGGGTAATTTACTTCTTTACCATCGTTGGCTTTAATCGCCGAGACTACCACCATAATCAATGAGAATAACGCTACCAATGGCAACAAAATCACACCAACGACAACAAACATCAGCATAAAGCAGACAATGTAAGCAATCATCATGGTTAATTGAAAGTTTAATGACTTGCGACCATGCTCAGCAACGAGCGGCATTTCTTCTTTTTTTACAAGCCAAACAATCAAAGGTCCAATCACTGAGCCAAACGGAAAAAGTAAACCAGCTAAGGCACTTAAGTGACAAAACATTGCCCAAGTGCGCTGGTCTTTATCTGCCACAATTATTTCAACTTTTTGATTATCATCCATTTTAAATTCCTTGTTATGGGTCTATTTGTCTCTTTACTATAAACCTTAATAGCATTTTACCCTAGCTAAATTGATTAAATTTAAAACTCTCAACCAGCAAAAAAGCTGTAATCAATGCCGTGATAAAAATGTGATAACTTCGTGAAGGTTTTTGGATATTGCTATTCGATACTGATTTTGAATCATCAAAAACAGGAATCTCACATGAAAGCTTTACCTTTAACTTTGTTCGCTGCATGCACAGTAACTAGCCTTACAAGCCAAGCAGCTGAGCTTGATATAAAACTGACTAACCTCACGCAAGGTTTACACTTTACCCCTATTCTCATTACGGCTCACAACAGTGACAGTAAACTCTTTAGCGTTGCTATGCCTGCTTCTACAGCCCTACAGACAATGGCTGAGGGTGGTAATCTCGAGCCATTAATGAGTGAAGCCACAGCTGCAAACAGTGACATGGTTGCTAACCCAGCTGAAGGCCTATTGGCGCCAGCAAGTTCAACGATGGCGAGCTTATCTACCAGCGATGGCAATAATTACTTATCGCTCACAGCCATGCTGCTGCCTACCAATGATGGCTTTGTGGGTTTAGATAGTTGGATGATCCCAACAGAAGCTGGCACCTACACTGTTTATCTCAATGCCTATGATGCAGGCACCGAAGCTAATGATGAGCTTGTTGTTGAGGGTTCAGGCATGCCGGGCACGCCAGGTATTCCAGCCGCACCGGGTGGCAATGCAGGAATGAATGGCAGCGGCGTCACCAGCAGCGAAACAAATATGATGGTGCATATTCATCCGGGTAATTTAGGTGACGACGATTTAGAGGCAGGTATGAGTGACCTTGATAACACCGTGCACAGATGGCTAAACCCAGTTGCGTTGCTAACAGTTACGGTTAAATAGGAGGTTATCATGCGCTTTTCAAAAAGCTTAATTATCCTCGCATTAAGTGCCGGCCTTGCGGCCTGTGGGGATTCAGATAATAACGAGGTGGAAGTAACAGATCCTGTAACGCCCGCTATGAGCTATGAATTTACCGTACATGTTACAAACTTAACCAATGCCCAACCTTTATCACCGATTGCAGCCATTGCTCACACTGAGGGTATGCTTTGGCAAATAGGCGAACCGGCCTCAGCTGCCCTCGAATTAATGGCTGAAGGAGGAGATAACAGTGAATTATTAGCGGCTGATTTTAATATGAATTCAAGCTCAGCTGAAAGCCCACTTCTTCCTGGTGAGCAAGTCACTTTAATGCTGAGTACTGAGCAGCTTGATTCATTAAAAATCAGCTTAGCGACCATGTTGGTGAATACAAATGACGCGTTTACCGGTCTGAATGCTATAGACGTGTCTTCGTTAGCGGTAAATGAGTCACTGTCACGTACTAGTTTTGCCTATGATGCAGGCACCGAAGCTAACTCTGAAGCAGCTGGGACAATCCCCGGCCCTGCTGATTCTGGCGAAGGTTACAACGAAATGCGCGACGATATTGACCGTGTTGCAATGCACCCAGGTGTGGTCAGCCAAAATGATGGCCTGACAAACTCAGTGCTCACCAGCCAGCATAAGTTTGATAACCCGGTAGCTCGGTTCACCATAACGCGGACGCAATAATAATCGCACTCCTTACACCGAGGTCATAAGGATGTGCCTCTGTGATTTGGAGTGAGCAATGCGCCAAGAAAAATTATTAATCGTCGAAGATGATAGAGCAATACGCCAACTTATCAGCACACAATTACACAGCCTAAACCTACATATTGATGAAGCCTCGAGCGCTGAAGCTGCAATAAAGAAGCTTGCCAGCTCAAGTTACGGCTTGGTGCTACTCGATATCAATCTACCACAAATGGATGGCTTGAGCTTATGCCGCAAAATTAAAGAGCACTACCCAAGTATTGCCGTTATTTTACTAACTGCACTCAGTAGCGATATGGACAGAGTGATTGGTCTGGAAATGGGCGCTGATGATTACATTTGCAAGCCGTTCTTCGCCAGAGAGTTACAAGCACGAATAAAAACACAATTACGGCATAGGTCGCAACTTATGGCAGCCCAATCACATCATGAAGATAGCGCTCAAGCAGTCATTCAACTCGGTGAACTCCATATTGAATTTGCCAGCCACCAAGCATTTTTAGCTGACCAAGCAATTAACTTAACCGCCACCGAATTCGATTTACTAGTCTATTTTGCTAAACACCCAAACCATGTTTTTAGCCGCCAACAGTTACTAGACCAAGTGTGGGGTTACCAACACAGCGGCTACGAGCATACGGTTAATTCCCATATAAACCGTTTACGCAGTAAATTTGAGCAGCATCACCCTACAACCTTTATCGAAACAGTCTGGGGCGTAGGCTATAAATTAAACCCTAGCCAATTGAGTGTAAACTAATGAAATCAATGACGCTATATCAAAAACTCGCTTGGTCATTGGTGCTTATTTTTAGCCTGTTGTGTGCACTGGTTTTAAATTGGAGTAAGCAATTAGAACAAAGCTCTGTTCATCATGCTCAGCAAAACTTGCACCTCCAATTGGCCGAGCATTTAGTGCACGACAATCCACTGATCAAACAAGGTGTGTATGACTATGACGCACTAGAAAACTTATTTCACACGCTGATGATACTCGGTCCTGCATTTGAGTTTTATTTTGTAGACCCAGAAGGTCATTTACTGACTTATTCAGCCAAACCGGGGCAAGTCGTAAGGCAACAAATAAACTTAACCCCGATACAGCAGCTGATTGACAACCCCACTGCCACGCCGATTTATGGTGATGATCCGCGTAGCAACGATGGCGTAAAAATATTTTCGACCGCGCCAGTTTATAATCAGCAACAACTGCAAGGCTATTTGTACGTGATAATTGGCGGGCAAGCTTACGATGCAACCCTTAAAAACATTAAAGCCAATGATAACCTTTGGCTTGCCGCAATGTGGTTTATAGCCGCCTTAGTTGCGCTCTTTATTGCGATGTTGCTGTTATTTCGTTTTTTCACCTTACCGTTAAAAAAACTCAATAAAGAGCTTAATAAAATAGAAGCGGCTAACTACAGCCTAACCAAAATGTCATTGGACTCAAGCTACACTGCTGATGATGAAATTGGCAATTTAAGCAAAGGCGTCAATGCCATGCTCGCACGTATTGATGAGCAGTTTCAGTCATTACAGCAAGCCGATAAACAACGCCGTGAGTTACTTACGCATTTATCACATGATTTACGTACGCCGCTATCTTCACTGCACGGCTTTCTTGAGGTGATCAATAAACCGGATAGCCACTTAAACGAGCCTGAGCAACGTCATTACCTCAACCTTGCAATGGATAACTGCCAGCAATTAAAACATCTGATCGAACAAATTTTTGAGCTTGCTAATTTAGAGTGCGGCCAAGTAAAAATTCAATCAGAGACCTTTAATTTAGGCGAGTTGATTTATGATTGCGTGGCAAAGCTTGCACTCACTGCACAATCCGCAGGAATTTCACTCAGGGTTATCCCAGAAATTTGCGACTTTACCGTAACGACAGACATTGCAAAATTAGAGCGGGTACTAACAAACTTAATTGAGAATGCTATTCGACACACCCCAAGTGGCGGTGAAATTGCCGTTAAGGTTAGCCAACAAAGTGATCAGTTATACGTGGCAGTATCTGATACTGGGGTTGGTATTCATGAGGATGAACTCAATGCTATTTTTGAACCTCATTATCAGGCCCGTAATAGCATAAAACGAGGCTCAACAGGCTTAGGACTGGCTATTTGCAAGCAATTGCTCACCCTAATGGATAGTGAAATAAACGTCAGCAGTACCTTAGGAAAAGGCAGTGAGTTTCGTTTTAATTTAGCAATGCAGGCACCCGCTTAATCACGGATGCCTGCGTTGTTATTATTTTTCGATACCCGCTAAATCTAGCATAAATGCATAATATAAAGCGGTGTCTTGTAAGCTCTTAAAGCGCCCAGAAGCACCGCCATGACCTGCTTCCATGTCAGTTTTAAAAAGCAATAGGTTATCATCGGTTTTATATTCACGCAGCTTAGCAACCCATTTTGCTGGCTCAAAATACTGAACTTGAGAGTCATGCAAGCCGGTGGTGACTAACATATTTGGGTAAGCCTGTTTCTTAACTTGGTCGTACGGCGAATACGACAGCATATAATCGTAATAGACTTTATCGTTCGGGTTACCCCACTCGTCATACTCATTTGTTGTTAGTGGTAAGCTGTCATCTAGCATAGTCGTGACCACATCAACAAAAGGCACTGCCGCAATCACTCCTTTATAAAGTTCAGGCGCTTGATTTACAACAGCTCCCATTAGTAAGCCACCCGCACTGCCACCCATGGCAAAAACATTATCTTTATCTGCATATTTTTGAGCAGCCAATGATTTAGTCACATCAACAAAGTCATTAAAGGTGTTTTGTTTATGAAGTAACTTGCCGTCTTCGTACCAAGGACGACCCAACATCTGCGAGCCACGGATATGTGCAATTGCAAATACAAAACCACGATCGAGTAAGCTTAATCGTGAACTAGAAAAGCTCGGATCCATGGTCGCACCATACGAACCATAGCCATATTGCATAAGCGGATTAGAGCCATCTTTTTTAAACTTATCTTTTCGATAAACAAGGCTCACTGGAACATCAACACCATCTCGCGCAGTTACATATATGCGTTCAGATGTGTAATTGCTCGGGTTGAAATCACCCAATACTGTACGCTGTTTAAGCAGTGTTTTTTCGCCACTTTCGAGGTTGATATCGTAGCTACTACCTGGGGTTGTCATACTTGAATAGTAAACACGTAAATTAGGGTTATCTAACTCACTATTACCATAGCTAAAAACCATATACGTTGGATCATTAAACGCAACTATTTGCTCTTGTTGGTTGCGAAGGTCACGAATAGTGATACGGGTTTGCCCCATTTCACGTTCTTCATAAACCAAGTGATTGTTAAATAACTCAATACCCTCAAACTTAACCTTATCGCGACCAGCAATAACCGTTTGCCAATTGGTTTTATCATGAGCCTTATCGCGGTGCACTTTCATCAGTTGGAAGTTAACCGCATTTAAATTGGTAACGATGTAATACCAATCACCTAATTTTTGAATATCATATTCAAGCCCAGCTTCACGTTCAATAAAACGTTTTGGCATTGCTTTGACATCATTAGCATCAATAACCGAGACACCCGAAGCACTAGTGCTGCCATGACTAATATAGATTTCTTGTTGGTCTTTACTCTTGTAAATACCGGTGTAGTAACTGGTGTTTTTCTCTTCGTAAACGAGTTCGTCGTCGGCTTGCGGGGTGCCTAGCGTATGGCGATATACTTGATAGCCTAACAGCGTTTGTAGGTCTTTTTTGATGTAGTATAAGGTTTTGTTGTCATTAGCCCACACGACATCACCTTCCGTGCCTTCAAGGCTCTCTGTGAGCATTTTACCTGTGGTTAAATCTTTAACTTTAATTGTGTAAATGCGACGACTAACTGTATCTTCACCGTAAGCAAGTAAATTGCCATTTGGACTCACAGCTAAACCGGTGACAGCAAAGTAATCATGATTTTTAGCAAGCTCATTTACATTTAAAATAACTTGCTTACCCTCTCCTTGACTATCTTGGCTACGCACATAAACCGGATATTCATCATCACCACGCGTTTGTGAGAAATAATAATAATCCCCTTTTTTTGTCGGTACGGTATCGTCATCCTTTTCAATACGTCCTTTAAGCTCTTCGAAAAGGGTGTTTTGTAGCGTTTGAGTATGTGCCAATTTGCTTTCAACATACGCATTTTCAGCATTTAAATGAGCAATAACAGCGGCATCTTTGCGCTCATCATCACGCATCCAGTAGTAGTTATCGATACGTGTGTCACCATGAATGGTCATTTCATGAGGTATTTTTTTAGCAACGGGAGCTGCTATTTGAATCGACTCAGTTACAGCCGATTGTTTTATTGTATCTTTTTCATTTGAGTCATCAGGAGCTTTATTACAGGCAGTTAAAATAGCTAAAGAGAGTGCCGCGAGACAAAGTGAGTGGCCAACTTTCATAGGGATCCTAAATTAATTTTTATTATTAAGTCCCTAATATAAGTAATTAACCGTGAATTTATAAGTAGCCTTTGTGAAGCAATGTAAAAAGGGAGCCGAAGCTCCCTTTTATCACTTATTTTTCAAATAATTACTTTTGCTTACGACGACGCATGAATGCGAACGGTGCAGCAAGTAATGTTAACCACGCTAGTGAACCTGAAGAAGATTTTTTCTTCGGTTCTTCAACGACAGGAGCTGGATCAGCAATTGTATCATTTACAACAATAGAAACACTTGTTTCTTCTGATTCCATACCTGAGCTCTCACGTACAGTATAAGTAAAGCTATCTTCACCTGCGAACTGAGCATTAGGTTTATAGTCTATGGTACCATCTTCTTTCACTGTTGCTGTACCGTTGCTTGGTGCAGAGACAACTTTAACTGTTGAAGACTCAAGGCTACCCTTAACTTTCACACCTTTGTGGACAAGGAACTCTGCATTATCTAATTCCGAAGCAGCCTTACCATCAAACGTGAATCGAGATTCACCCATATCATTTTCTAATACATTGATATTGATAGTTTGCTCTTCATCAGTAACTACAGAATCTGCCGAAGTATAGTTGCTACGGTCTTTCGCAAATGCTTGATACTGAATTTCAACTGTACCACCTTGGGTTTGCTCAACCATATAACCTTGACCAAGAGCTGTCCCTGTTGGAACTGTACTTAGTGCAACACCGACACCACCATCAGCAGATTCAGCGCCAGCCGAATAAGCAGAAGGTAACGCTGGAACATCTATGTAATTAATACGTACTTCATCCGTACCTTCTTTCAAAATAACTTGGAAAGTGTACTTATCACCTGAAGTGCTAGCGTATTCTTCAACATCATGCCACTCAATAACAATGTGACCACTTTCAAGTGTTGCTATATACAGCTCACCACCGCCAGTTGCACCACCCGCTAAGTCATAATCGGCCCATAAAGGTGCAATAACACCATTTGGCGTACGAGTATTAGGGAATGCACGCGGAGACCACGCACCACTGACGTTCACATCACTACCAACAGCAACGAAACCATTATCAGAAACTGTAAATGCTGAATATTCTTTTCCATCATAGATAAAGTCAGCATCAACGGTTACCGTAAATTCATCACAACCATTTGGGCACGCAACAGCTGTTGCTCCAGCTTCTGCTAAAGAGAACGTACCTAACAAGTTATCATCAGAAAGAGTCATAACTTTAGGGTCTAACTTACCAGTCCATGTTAGTTCTTTATTATCTTCACTAACAGTTACTTCACCGGCTCCACGTGCAACTTCCACTAAAGGTGAAGTGCCTTTAAGTAGCTCTGCATTTTCATCAAGCTTAACATTAACGGTTAATTCGTTTTCAAAGCCAGAATTAGCAAATTTAACGCCTACTTTCGCAGGTGTTGATGAGTTTAAAGAATCAGCATCAACATTAGCGGTGAAGAAACTCGCATTTGTTTCTTCATTATCGTATATAGCAAATGGAAGGTGAGCTACCTGACCTGTTTCAGAGTGCGTCCATACAACATGACCAAAATTCCAACCTTTAACACTATTGTATGTTGAGTCAATATCTAAATTAAACTCTGCAATATCGGTGCGTGTCTCAGTATTATCTTCTCCAGTCGTCACAGAACCATTCGCTTCTAGAGTGATAGTGCTAGGCGATATAGAGATTTCTGCACCATCCATGTCTGTAACTACTTTAGCTGTCCACTCTCCCGAGGTGTCACTCATATTTTGCACAGTATTTTTGAAGCTACATACGCTTAGACAGCTAGGATCAGCATAAGAACCGTGACTAAATGTAAGCGACGCATTTAATGCACTAGGTACATCTAGGCGACCAGCACCAACATCAAAAGCATCTGCTTTAGTGACAAGATCTTCTTTATGAAGTCCATCCATCTTCGATGTACTCATTAAAGCGGTTTTGATCTGTACAGCATCCCATTCTGGGTGTGCTTGCTTAATAAGTGCAGCTGCACCCGCAACATGAGGGCTAGCCATACTAGTACCAGAGATTGCCGTGAATGTTAATCCATTTCCCTCATCTGGAGAGTATGCAGACAGGATGTCTGTACCTGGAGCAGCAATATCAGGTTTTAGGAAGCTTGGTTCACCGTTTGGTCCTCGTGAACTCGAAGAATTAACTGCATCAGTGAACTTAGCTACGATAGTTCTTTGCACACTTGGATCAAGAGTCGCGATAACAGGCTCTTCTGTTTCTTTCAATAACTCAACTAAGCTTAAACCATCTTCTTGGCTAATAGCTGAAGCTGGGATTGGAGCATCATCCATAGACATCCCCATCGCACCACCAGCAGCATTATTGTGAATAATCACTGCAGAAGCACCTGCTTTAGCTGCATTTTCAGCTTTAACACTAAAAGCACAAGCACCACGAGAGATTAACGCAACAGAATCAGCAAAACTAATTCCTTCCGCAAACTCTTCGCAACCCTCAAAGTTATCTGGTGCGATAACTTGTGCAGAGATAACCGGTAAAGAAAGCGTTTCTTTTAATAGGCCATTACTACCCTCAATACTTAAATAGCTTTCGCCATCAACCTCAATTTGCTGCGAAAAAAATCGGCCTGTTTGGGTATTTGCAACTGTTAAACCAGACTCGATACATCCTGGACAGCCAATTGTTTGTGGTCCATTACCATCATTACCTGCTGCAGTAACAACAACAACACCTGCTTCTTCTGCTGCTGTAAATAAGTCGCTGTAAGCACTTGATGCAGGGTTTGCTCCTGCACCACCACCCCATGAGTTATTAATAACATCTGCGCCGTCTTTAATTGCGGCTTCTAATGCAGACATAAGCGCGGTTGTAGTACCACTGCCGCGACCATCAGCTGTATGCCATAGTGCTTTATATGCCATCAGTTGAGCTGCAGGAGCTACACCAGAAATAGACACATTGTTACCCTGGTAGGTGATTTCCATTGGGTTACCAACCGCAGTACCAGCTACGTGCGTCCCGTGACCATCATAACCTAAAGGAGAGCCAATATACTCATCTGGATGAACACTAGAAGGAGTTGGACCAAAAGCACGTGCAACAATTAACTTGTTATTACAAAAGTCAGCTTCACCACCATCCATTCGACAATAATCAGGATTTGTTGCTAAGTAAGCAGCTTCTTCTTCACTGAACTCTGGAGCCGTAAAACCTACATCTGAAAACATAGGATTTTCAGGGCGAATACCTGAGTCAATAATCGCAACCTTAACACCTTTACCAGCTTCAGATTGACCACCTAATGCTTGCCACGCTTCAACACCTTTGATTACATCAATTGATGCGTCCATTACTGTATGATATTCAGTGTCTAGGAATACTTTTTTAACGCCTGGTAGTCTAGCCAGAGCTTCTCTTTGACCTTCAGCGCCCTCAATAACAACACCATTGAATAAAGTGCTAAACGTATGAGAAACAGCTCCACCACTTATAGATACAGCGTCACGAGCTACGCTCTTTTGCTTAGCTTTTAAGTAACTGCTGTACTTTAACGCTTGGTTTGAAGAAAGATTTAGCTTACTCTCCCCAGTTACCTCTGCAGAGGTAGCCTGTAGGCCGATGATTCCGCCTTTATAAGTTGCAAGAGGTTCATCCTCGAGTTGAATAATATAGCGAGTTTTATTGTTAATTGTTTTATCTTGAGAGTAACTTTTTACATTAGATATTTCAGGAACATAGCCCTTGTTAAGATCAAGTGTTGCTGCTGTAACACCATAAGACATCATTGCTAACCCAATAGCCGATGATAGAGCGGTTCGCTTCATTTTACTTGGAGACATCATTTTCCCTCGGATGAGTTTTATATTATTGTATTTACTCAATTCAATGATATTAGAATTGTTCGACGACTATAAAGCTCAAAAACACAAACTAGCAACAGCTTGGTTACAACAAAGTGATCCCTCTGCCGAAAAGAAACTGTAACAGACTGATTTAAATGAATTAAATGTCAAACTTAAATTGTAAACCACTGTAAATAAAATATAACAATGAGCGGAGAGACTGATGAATTCAGAAGTTATCAACATTCTTACCATGGCAAAGGTGATTCAAACTGCTGTTGCACCCGTCTTTTTAATTACCGGTATTGCAGCAACATTAGGCGTGCTTTCCAACCGCTTGGCGCGTATTACCGATCGAGCGCGGCAGTTAGAACGCAAGCTTAAAGTCAGTACCGATGAAGACTTCAATAAGTCGCTTACAACAGAACTAAGGGCACTGTTGAAACGCTCTCGCTGCATACATATCGCATTTAGTTTAAGTGTACTCAGTGCCTTATTAGTGTGTGCTGTGGTTATGTGTCTATTTTTATCGCATATCCAGTCGATCAACTTAAGCGTGACAATTGCTAGCTGCTTTGTGGCCGCTATGGCGCTGTTGATATGTGGATTTTTATCTTTACTATGCGAGGTTTTCTTAGCAACAAGAAGCATGCGCCGCGGCATGATCTTCGCTGATATAGATATAAATGATTAAATTAAACTTAAGTTAAGATTAACCGCAATACACTTGAATATTATATTGAGCTAAGATACAACTCAGTTAGTTTACTTTTATGACATCTTAAGGGGCAAAAGGAATGAAATTAAAACAATTAGTAGTAGGCGCAATGCTATCTACAATGGCACTAGGCGCTTCAGCAAATTCTGTATTTGAAGAGCCAAGCGATGCAATCGAGTATCGTCAAGCAGCATTTTCAATGATCCGCGTACAAATTGGTGACATGGGCGATATGCTAAAAGGAAAAGTACCTTTTGATGCAGAACGTTTTCAAAAGCGTGCCGACAATGCAGCGGCATTATCTAAAATGCCTTGGGAAGCTTTCGTAGCGGGTTCTGACAAGGGTGATACATCTGCACTTGCAGCTGTATGGAGCGACAACGAAACCTTTATGAAAAAAGCAGTTGCTTTCCAACAATATGCTGATGAGCTAGCAATTGCAGCGCAAAGTGGCGATAAAAAAGTAATTGGTAAAGCATTTGGCGCTTGGGCTAAAGGCTGTAAAGATTGCCATAAGTCTTTCAAAGACTAGTTAAAAACTTAAACTAAAAAGGCGCTTATTAGCGCCTTTTTTAATGTCTTATACCAATTCGCTTAATTAAGTGGTCTATTTTGAGGCAATAGAACCTCGTTGATAGCAAGGCAAAAATTTCGTTATTTAGTTTGTTCTAAATCAGAAATTTTTAACGCAGGTAGCGACAGGTTTTATCCCTCAAAATGATTAAGTATTATTGCGGATTGGTATTAGATTACCTAGCCAAGCAAATAGCTGAGCGGCTCTGCACCCCAAGTCGTAAATAGCACCACTAAGCACACTGCAAAAATAACAAAAGCTATCAACGGTGATTTAGTAACAGGCTCAGTAACCGCAACTTGGTCGCTACTGCCCGTTAGCATAGGCTTCACTAAGTTCTTACCCTTAATGCGGTAAATCACAATCGCTAATACATGCAACACAATGGCATACAACAAAATATCAAAGTTTAAATGATGGAGCCAACCGGCAAACTCTACGGTATCTGAGGATACATGCGCCACCAGCGGGCCATCCGTTAAAATATCGTCACTGGTCATTAAGCCAGAGGTTAACTGTACGATGAGTAGCGCAAAAAAGGCTATCACCATATAACTACCCGCTGCGCCATGACCCGCTTTATGTTCATTGCTTGTAAATGACTTAATTGCAGCAACAGGAGAGTGAATAAGTGCAGAGAGCTTTGCCGTTTTACTACCAATAATGCCCCAAACAAGACGTGTAATAATAAGCGCTAGAGTGAAGTAGCCTGCAGTAAAATGCAGCTCCAACATACCTTCTTCAGCACTAAAATAGAGTGTTGCGATGGCGGCAACTAATAACCAATGGAAGCTTCTTATAAAGCCATCCCATACTTTAACTTTTGACATTGTAACTTTCCCTTTAAAAGATGCTAATGATTTCAGCAACAGGCTCGGCTATACATTATTGCAAACTTCAGTTATTTTGACACACCTCTATTTCAGCTGTTTTGATCTGAGCCATAACAACAAACATGAGCGATAAGATGCATAAATCAACAATAAGAGCCTTGCTAAAAGGATTTTTCGACATGCTCCCCTTATGCCTTGCGGTGTTACCTTGGGGAATTTTATGTGGCTCGTTAGCTGTTCAAAATGGCTTCAGTGCCCTAGAAACACAAGCTATGTCGTTGTTGGTATTTGCAGGTTCAGCACAGCTCGTTGCGATTGAATTAATGGCAGGCAATACGCCGCTTTTAACTATTTTATTTACCACACTCATTATTAGCTCACGGCACTTTTTATATGGTTTAGCTATTCGCCACAAAGTCATAGATCAACCCTTTCGTTGGCGACTGCCAGTGAGTTTTGTACTAACCGATGAATTATTTGCTTTTTCGCACCATCGCAAAGCGTACCGAACGAAAGTACGCCTTATTTATGCACTCAGTGCCGGTTTTAGTTTTTATATTGCATGGAATATCTGGACCTTGCTAGGTATTGTCGCAGGAAGCCTCCTTCCCGATTTAACACACCTAGGTCTTGATTTTGCCATCGCTGCCACGTTTATTGCTTTAGTTATTCCGGGTGTAAAGAACTTTGCAACACTGGCTACTGTGATCACCGCAGGCGTTGTTGCAACGCTATTAAAAAGTCAGGGCTTTCAACTTTGGCTTGTCACCGCGGCTCTTATCGCTATGACAGTGGGTTATCTAATTAGTCGCTGGCAAGCAAAAGAGGAGCATACACAATGATGATCACCATTTTATTAATGGCGTGTATCACCTTCTTCACACGTTACTTATTTTTACACCGCGCATTACCATTTAAAGTTGGCCCGAAAATGCAGCAATTTTTAAGTTTTAGCGCCCCTGCCGTACTCACCGCAATTTGGGTGCCCATTGTGTTTATTAATGACGAAGGGATAAATCTAGATTGGCAAAATCCTTACCTAAGTGCTGCTGTTGTGTCTGTTATCGTGGCCTATAAAACACATAACATATACTACACAACACTGGCAGGAATGGGATTATTTATAATTTTAAGTTAGCTGCGATGCCTATCCCCAAGTAAGAAAAGCCGCTGATTAAAATTTACCCTTTTAGAAAAATGCCAAGCAAGTTAGAATCAATGCAACAATAATAAAAAGTTATCACTATGAGCGAATTTCACCAACTCTCAGCTACCAGCCTACAAGGCCAAACCGTTGACTTTTCTGATTTTGAAAACAAGGTCGTACTTGTTGTAAACACTGCAAGTAAATGTGGCTTCACTCCACAATATGAAGGCTTACAAGCACTACATGAAAAGTATCATGAGCAAGGCTTAGTAATAATTGGTTTTCCTTGTAACCAATTTGGTAAACAAGAGCCTGGGGACGCGAAGGAAATTAAAGAAGGCTGCCTCATTAACTACGGCGTTAGCTTTTTAATGATGAGCAAAGTCGATGTGAATGGCGAACATGCTCACCCTGTTTTTAGATACCTAAAATCAGAGTTACCGGGCTTTATCACCCGCAAAATAAAATGGAACTTCACCAAATTTTTAATTGGTAAAAATGGCAAGGCCATTAAGCGATATGCGCCACTGACAAAGCCTGAACAGCTCGAATCAGACATCGCAGCTGCACTGGGCAAATAACAAAGTCTAAAAGCAATAAAGAGGCAAATTGCCTCTTTATCTAAATTTATGCTTAGTCGTTCAAGTACTCGTCAAAGTCGTCATCGCCTAAGTTTCTGCGCAAGCGTTTTTGTTCAAGATAGTCTTCCAACTTCTTCTTAACGCGTTGCTTTTTCTTGTCGTGTTGATTACGCCCGACCATTTCGTACTCGTCTTCAACAAAATCGTCATCTAGCGCGTCATAACTAAATGTCTTACCCACAACCCACTCCATAAAGTGTTTGAGACCAATTCTTGAGATTAAAATTTGCTCGATGAATTGGCAAAGATTAAAAAGCTCAGTAGTAATTTAGTATCTAAAAAACCACCAAAATAAAGCCATACACCCATGCTAAATAGGTCATATGTCAATATTGTGAATAAATAGCGCTAAATTTGATTTCTGAAAAGTGAGAGTTTTTTATCGTTTCGATAAAAGTCATTTATGCATGTGTATTTTTTAGTTAATTTGACTAAAAAATGGTTAAAAAATTATTCCCCGCAATTTTCAAAAAATCATAAAAACACATCAAACCATTGAATTAATTGAACTTATAAATTATGGCATTCAATTTGATTATGTATTTGTGTCATTTCAAACAGGAAAGAAAAAAATGAAAAAGTTATTGTTAGTAAGTTCTTTATTTATCGCTACCAGCGCAATGGCTCATAACGATAATGATACAAATATTTCATTCAGCGGTGAGCAGTGTGATGTTGAATTTATAAATGATGTACGCATCACACCAAGCGAGTTAGAAGTATACACAGCCGATAATCGCACTATGAAAATCATCGATCAACACACTTTATATATCGATGGTCAAAGCGTGTCGCTTGATGCTTCACAACAGCAAGCAATTGCAGATTACTCAGACAGCTTACGCAGCCAACTTCCTGAAGTCGCCAATATCGCACTTGATGGCGTAAAAATAGCAGGCGTAGCAATTGAAGAAGTATCAAATGCTTTCAATATTGATGGCCTAAACGACATTTCAGAATTAATGGACGATATCAGTGTAGAAGTGCAAAACGCCTTCTATCAGCAAGGTGCGTTTACCATGGGTCAGCAAAATTTCGAAAAATTTGGCCAAAACTTTGAAGACCAATTCGATGAGCAAATTGAATCGGCTGTAGAGTCAGCCATGATGCAATCGATGGGCAGTATTTTAATTGCGCTAGGTTCTGAGCTTTTAGGTTCAGGTGGCGACATGGATGAGTTTGAGCAACGTATGGAAAACATGGGCGCACAAATAGAAGCACGCGTAGAAACACAGGCAGCTCAACTTGAAGAACGAGCAGATGCATTATGCGGCAGCTTTGCTGATATCGCTCATAAAGAGCAAGAGTTAGTGGTGCTAGTACCAGAACTAAAAGAGTATCAACTATTTACTTTCAAACAGAACGCAGAGTAATGAATTAACATCCCTGAACCAAAACACTTGGTCCTTTCGCGCAGAGCTTGCTCTGCGCTTTTTTATTTTTTGGCCAGCACAGTCAGTTGCGATAACGTTTTAATCGCCTGCTCTAAGTTTTCAGACCAAGGCAAGCCATAACTTAAGCGAAAACAGCTACGGTACTTTTTACCCGCTGAGAATATCAACCCAGGAGTAATACTGATCCCCGCCTCAAGTGCCAAATGGAATAACTTTACCGCATCATATTGGCTACCAAGGTCAACCCAGATAACACAGCCCCCTTGCGGGTTACTTATACGCGCACAACTTGGCATATATTGCTGCAGGCACCAAATCATACGCTCTTTGTTGGTACTTAAGCGCTGTCTAAGCAAACGAATGTTACGGTCGTACTCACCGCTGGCTATAAACTCATACAAGGTCCACTGGTTTATAAGTGGCGCAGAGCAACTAAGCGCTCGTTTATGTCGCCTTGCTTGCTCTGCAAACTTACCGGCAATGATCCAACCAATGCGGTAACTAGGTGCGGCTGTTTTTGAAAACGACGCGCAGGTGATCACTAAGCCCTTTTTTGAATAGGCCTGTGCAGGCGTCGCACGCTTTGCCGTAAAATGTAAGTCGCCATAAACATCATCCTCAATAAGTACCACATCACGCTGCTCTAACAGTGCCACTAATTGCTCACGCTTGGCATCAGGCATAAAGCTGCCAACAGGGTTATTTAATGAGGTAGAAAACACACAGGCTTTTATATCATGCTCATCGAGTGCTTGAGCCAAGTCATCTAGCCATATTCCTTCATCAGGACACAGCGGTATTTCCAGTGCCTTTAAACCTAAGCTTTCAATTAACTCGATAATGCCAAAATAACAAGGCGACTCGATTGCAATAACATCACCGGGTTTAGCGACACACTTAAGGGCAATTGCCAGTGCCTCTTGAGCACCATTGGTGATCACTAATTCGTCGCTATCAACCCCAATACCAAAGTCCAGATAGCGATGAATGAGTTGTTTTTTAAGTGGTGCAAAGCCATCCATCGGCCCGTAATTAATTGCCGATGCGCCTGCCAGTGTCATTACTCGGCGCATTGTTCGTGCCAGCGCTTTATCTGTTGGAGCTGCGGCCACAGGGTTGGCGATACCAAATGGCACCACATTAGCTTTATGGATAGCGCTGTAGACTTGTTCAATCAAGCCTTGCTTATTGACAGTGGTCGGCTCTCGACTGAGCCTAACTCGCTTTGGACGAGACTGATTTAACTGTGAAGACTTTAAAAAGTAGCCTGACTTTTCTCTGGCTTCGATCAACCCTTGCCCTTCAAGTAATTGATACGCTTGTTTTACCGTTGGAATACTAATGTTGAGCTTGTCTGCCATTTTTCTGAGCGAAGGTAATTTTTCACCCGGTAATAACGAGCCTTGCAAGCAAAGATCTCTAACTAGCTGAATAACTTGTTGATATAAGAACTCACTGTTACTACGACTGATAACTTGTGACATAGCCCACCAAACTGTATAGGTTGCATTTCTAGTTTTCTGTATATGTTAAGTATACAGAAGAGGATTAAAATGAACATACTTTCAATTTTTGGGTACTAACTATGAAAAGCGCCGCTCTCTACCTTGCTACAGTACTGATCTGGGGATCGACTTGGCTAGCTATTGAGTTTCAACTGGGTGATGTTGCTGTTGAGGTCTCTTTATTTTATCGCTTTGCCATTGCAGCCATTTTAATGTGGGCCTTTGTGCTGGTAAAAAAACTCCCTATGCAATATTCACTGCGCGATCACGGATTTTTTGCATTATTGGCTTTATTTAACTTTGGTTTAAATTATTTAGTGCTGTATTGGGCGCAGAACTATCTTACCTCAGCAATGGCCTCAATTGCCTTTTCGATGTTGCTATTAATGAACATTATTAACACCCGCTTGTTCTTCGCAAAACCAATTGCGAAACGAATTTACTTTGGAGCTCTACTCGGCGTAATGGGTATTGCCAGCTTATTTTGGCCACAAATTCAGCAATTCGACTTGAGTAATGGTGCGTTGGTCGGGTTACTACTTGCGCTATCAGGAACCTTTGTGGCTTCATTGGGAAATATGGTCAGCGTTCGAAACTCTCAGCGTAATATAGGCGTACTTCAGGGCAATGCCTGGGGCATGTTATACAGCGCTTTAGGACTAGCTGCTTATGTTTTAGTAAGCGACGTTGAGCTGACATTGAATGCCCCAACCAGCTATTGGGTATCGCTCTTCTATTTAGCAGTATTTGGCACCGTAATCGCATTTGCTTGTTACTTCGCGCTACTTAAAAATATCGGCCCTGAGCGAGCAAGCTATGTAATCGTATTATTCCCACTGGTTGCAGTGGTCTTAAGTACCTTATTTGAAGGATTTGAATGGCAAGCAAATACCTTTATGGGTTTTAGCCTAGTGTTATTCGGAAATGCTATCGTGCTAACTCCAACTCGACAAATTAAAGCATTTTTTGCTGCACGTAATCTGCAGCAAAAAAGCTCCGTCCCCAGTTAGAAGTGACTATGTCGCCTCTAACACCAAGCGCTGGCAAATTTTGCCGGCGCTTTTTTATGGCACATGAAAACGAAGT
Organism: Pseudoalteromonas sp. S1650; assembly: GCF_005887195.1. Lineage (NCBI taxonomy): Bacteria > Pseudomonadati > Pseudomonadota > Gammaproteobacteria > Alteromonadales > Pseudoalteromonadaceae > Pseudoalteromonas > Pseudoalteromonas sp. S1650. Next base: position 19,002 of record NZ_PNDF01000043.1, read on the forward strand.
GCTTGTTTGTGAATCTTAACTTTAGCCGGAGTAAAACCAACGAGCTCACCATCGGCTTCTATAGCCAGTCCTTTCGTGGTGATCTCGGCAGTCGTTAACTGGGTATATTCTAGCGCGTGCAAACCATGATGCTTTACGAGCAGTAAATACAAAAAGCTGATCAGGTTTTTCAACAAACCGCCAGCTGGCATGCAGTAGCAATCAAGCTGACCATCATTTAACTTTGCCCGAGGGGCAATCTTTAAGCCACCACCAAAGTAATGATGATTAGCAAAAATCGTCGCTAAATTACTGTAGCTGAGTGCTTTACCATTAAACTCACCCTGAAGTGACTGTGCCTTAAATGAAAATAGCTGCTTGATGCCCTGCCAAGTGTAGCCAAACGAGCTAAAACTTCCGGCTTTATTTAGTTGAGTCACGACTTCAGCGTCAAAACCTATTCCCGCCACATTAATAAAATAGCGCTGATTGATTTGTCCAACATCGATTAACCCTGTACGGCTATTAAAAACAGCGTCATACCAAGCCTGTTGTTTACACGCAAAGCCACGAGCAAAATCATTCCCTGTGCCAGCCGGAATTAACGCGATAGAACAACGACTCATCATTAATGCATTAACAGCTAAATGCAGCGTCCCATCACCACCAATCACCACAACTTGACTCTGGTTTTTAGCCAAATGCGTAATATCAGCGCAATCATTCTCAAACTTGCCTGTGGTTAAATACAATTCAGGCTCAATCTGTCTTTTTTTACATTCTTTTAGTAGCCAATCAACACTGTTTTTATGATTTTTTTTGTCACTTGGCTTTATTATTATCAACATCAACGGTTACTTCTTTTCTTACATGGCAAAAACACCACGCTCGTTCAAATTATATTAATCTGAATAATTAGTCACTTTCTCACTCTAAAAACGCATAAATAAAAACACCAAAAGCTAAAAACCTTTATTTACTTATACTTCAACGCAAACACAATTGCATAAGCATGCAGCGCAATGTGTATTTAAAAACTTAACCTCATGTTAATAAAAGACTTTCGGATTAGAAAAAGTTATCCGACAGACTCAATTTTTATCGTTTTATTTTTGTCCAGTTTGATTGCAAAATACTCACGTTTTCAACCAAACACAACCCGGAGCAAAGTGATGAACCCAATTAATACATTAAACCAAAACGCTGCAACTCATGTTGCCGTAAAACCAACAAACCGCAAAGCAAAAATGTTGGCAAAACTAAATCGCTACGGCAAAAAGTTAGCTCTTGGCGGCGCAGTACAACACAAGTAATCCCCAACCATGGTTACTTTATCGGTGCAGTAAACACCCAACCACTAACGAAGATCCTTCTTTAGCTCCTCCGTTTACTGCCCCAACCCCCTTCTTTTAAGTTAAAAACAGCAAATAATTAAACCTTTTTACAAAAAACACCCTCTTTACGCTCAAAAAACAAGCAAACAAACTTTTTCCTATTTACACAGCCGATTCAGCTAAGTATTATTCTCGCATCACGATGTGGAGAGATGGCAGAGTGGTCGAATGCACCGGTCTTGAAAACCGGCAGGGGTTTGTAGCCCCTCTAGGGTTCAAATCCCTATCTCTCCACCACTTATTTTTATTTGTTGATTTATTTCAGCAAATTACAATCAGAATTATGCGCTGGAGAGGTGGCCGAGTGGCCGAAGGCGCTCCCCTGCTAAGGGAGTATAGGGTTTGTAGCTCTATCGAGGGTTCGAATCCCTCCTTCTCCACCATTTTATTATTAAAAACCGCTTTTTAGCGGTTTTTTTATGTCCGAAAACTTGCACTCCTCATTATATTTCATGCATGCTAAGTATCTATTTGCTACACAAAGTGATGCTATGTTTCGTTTTGCATTTTTTACTCTTGCCCTATCTGCCAGCGCCAACAGTCAAGCCACTATTTATAAGTGCATGATTGACGGGGTTGCCACCTTTACAGAGCAGCCTTGTGGTAAAGATGCAGCAATAGTAAAAATTACACCACCACCCGCAAGTAACCAACCCCCAGCCACAGAGCAGCCGCCAAATCCGCAAAAGCCTGCAGACTTAAGTGTTGAAGATTATTTAAAAATCCAGAAAGCCGATCGCGAAATAGACCGCCTTCAGTTAGAGATCAAAGAACTACAAAAACAGCAGAGTGAGCGCATTGGTAAACTCAATAATATGACACAAGATGCCGCAAATAGGTTAGGCGCAGCGTCTATTGATGATGCTATTAGTAAACAAAGCGAACGTATTAATGCTTATTATAAAAGCCAAATCGCCACCCTCGAAAAGCAAGTATCACAGCTAGAAGAAACCAAAAAACAGCTCAAAGAGCGAGGCACGCAATCCAATTAGTCTAGCTTACCAAAACTGGTCAGACATGATATAACAACATTTGCTGATTAAGTTTAGGGATCAATCGTTTTGCAAATTCATACGCTCGAAGGTTATATCCAAAATATCTATTTGGTTGAATACCCAGATAAATTGATGCTACTTGATGGTTGTTGCCGTGCTGATGTTGATACTGTATTTGACTATATTACCGAACAACTCAAGCGCCCCATCACAGACTTAAAACTAATAGTAGTTACCCATATGCACCCAGATCATGCCGGTGGAGCGCATGCATTAAGAAAGTTAAGCGGTGGAAAAATAGCGACGTCGAACGCCCCAGGGCAATGGTATAGAGGCATTGATGGTTTCTTAATGCATTTAACCGATATTGCTTTGGCTTGGTGGGTCGCCGGTAGGTTAAATAAAAAACGCCATAATCTTTGGTACAGCCGCCATTTAGATGCTGACTATTACCTTGCCACTGATGCAACCCTACCCGGCTTTGACGATTGGCAAGCACTGCATAGCCCAGGTCATACCGACCGAGATATTAGTCTGTATCATATTCCTAGCGAGCGAATTTACATTGCTGATTTATTAGTAAAAGTAAAAGGGCAGCTTGTGCCACCCTTTCCTGTTTTTTACCCAAAGCTGTATTTAAACTCTTTGTTGATGCTAAAAGCGCTGCAACCAAAACGAATTATGTTTGCCCACAGTAACGAAGTTAGTATTGATGACATCGACTTTGAGCAAATTTTAGCGCAGGTCCCCGAAAAACCAATGACGCACTGGCGTTCTGTCAAAGCAAAGGCTCGACAAGCTCTTAACGTAATACCAACTCGCAATAATACTTAATTAAGCGTTTTGTTATAAGGCCCTTTTCACAGTTGTGATAAAAGTATCGATATCCTGCTGATCATTATAAATATGAGCAGAGACTCTTAAGCCTAAGTGACGTTCATCAACTGCAATATTCGCTGCAATAAGCGCAGCTTTTACAGCCGCTTGTTGCTCACCAAAGTGCATAATGGCTGTTCCAGAACATTTGTCATCCTGTATTGGTGAACGCACATAATCAGCTAATTGATCATGAAACTGCGCGAGCATTGCTAAGTTATGAGCGCGTACTTTCTCAATACCAAGATCAGCAAAGTAATTAATACTATGCGAAGCCAAAATATAAGGTGCAACTGAAGGGGTACCGCCCCAAAAGCGCAACGCGGTTTGATGATAAGCAAAGTGCTTAATATCAAACTCAAACGGATTTTGATGAGAAAACCAGCCAACATCTTGTGGCTGACAAAGTGATAGCTGCTTGCGGTTAACCCATAAATAAGCAGCACCCGGTCCACCACATAGCCATTTGACACTCGAGCCCAACATAAAATCGGCATCAAGCTTAGTTAAGTCGACCTCTAAAATGCCCGCAGACTGTGCAACATCAAGTAAGCTCAATGCGTTGTGTTTTTTCGCGATATTTATAATTTCGTGAATAGGCGCTTGCTGACCCGTGTTTGAATAAACATGGCTAATAAAGACTAAATCAATATCATTTTTCGCTAAATATGACTGCCAAACCTGAACATCGGTTAAGTCTTCATGCTTACCAATAAACACGATTTCAGCACTTTCAGGTAGAGCTTTTTGCATTGCAAAACCCATGCTTGGAAAATCACTTTCTGCCATCAACACTTTGCAATTTTCTTGTTGCAGTCGCGGGTGCGACATCAACAGCTTAGTTAAACCACTCGATAAGTTAACTTGTGGGCAAAATAGCTCACTGTGCGAGTTAAATAATTTAGCGAGACTACTCGTAAACGCCTCAACACCTTGCAGCCACTGTTGCCATGGCTCTTTATTTTCATTTTGCCAAGCGGCAAAAAACTGCTGATGAAAATGCTGCTCAGCAGATTTTAATGGTCTTCCAACAGAGTGGTTAAGCAAATAGCTGCCTTGTGGAATTACAAAATCGTTTTTGTTCATTACTTAATCCACTGTTTTAACTTAGTTAAGTCATCGAAACGGGTGCGAATATCATCCCGCTTTGCTGCCGCACGGCGATCACGCAACTGCTCTAGTGAGTTTAGTAACACATGCAAAGGCGGCCCACTGGCTGTGACTTTATCCATATGTTGTTGCTGCATTTGCTGTGAAGGCTGCGCTATGTATTTACTGACCAATTGATTATGGTGGCCAATGGCAGTATCACCATGCAGTTTACACACTTGAATGAACAGCTTTAAGTTAGTTTGTAACCATTCACTATCGCGCTCAGCTTCTGCGGCTAAGAAGTCATCCATAATACTTGTCATACGCATGCTTTCACGCAGGATCTGCTGATCTTCAGGCATCATATACAAGAATTTATCCACCAGCATTTGCGAGTAACTAGGTTCATTAGCAAAACAAAGACCAAGTAATAAATCGATGACATTTATGCCCGCAAAATCACCGGCGTTCGCACCTCGATATACCTCTTTACCTACTCGATACGGCTTGTAATACGGACGAACACAATAGAAAAAGCGGTCTGTATCGAGCTTGTTGTATAGTGTATTGTTCGACTCAATCACATCAAGCAGCGCTTGTTTTGCTACTGTGAGTAAATCAGCCGTGATAGGGTGCGATATCCCTAATGGCTGAATTTTTAATAAAGCATCTGCCGCGCGCTTATACGCTAAAATGCCCTTAGTGTTGTAATCGACAAAGATTTTCTCATCTTCAAGGTCAGTAAAGCGCTTATACAAACCATCAACCGCTTTATTGTGGGTGGTTAAATGCGCCGTTGCAAAACGCGGGGTTACACCAATAGATGCACCAATGTGCATTGCCAACGCAGAGGCTTCAACAAGCGGTGAACTTGTTTCACGAGAAGGCTCAGTGATTTCATGTCGACGGCATGCCGCCATATACAAGCCAACATTGCCTAATAAATCGAAGGCGTTATCAAAGCCTTCATCGGTATTACCCTCAGCCAGTAAAGCACGAATATGCTCATTACCCTCTTGCTCTAATTGACGTTTAAGGTGCTCACCGACACCCTCTACATTCGCTTTATCGTCTTGTTGCCAATATAGTTTTTCTAATTCGCTGTTGATCTCAACAAAACGGGTGCGAAGCCAGCTATCAAATGCCTTGGTGTTCTCAGTCACAGGCTCACTCCAAAATAATTATATTGCGATAATGTTAACAGAGTTCAATGAGTGCTAATCGCCAAAATATAGACTAGAATCCACCTAGATTAGTGAAAATCACTCAAATAAAAATGAAATTAGATAAAAAAGACCAACAATTACTTAATGCTTTACAGGATAATGCGAGAACTTCTGTCTCGGAGCTGGCCCAGTCTGTTAGCCTGTCAGATACCCCTTGCCTTCGCCGCATTAAAAAGCTCGAATCAGCAAATGTGATCAGTGGTTACCATGCTGCCATCAATCCTAAAGCCGTTGATTTAAATGTGTCTGTGTATGCCTTTGTTCGCTTAAACCAGAACTCTGTTGCCGCTGCTGAGCAATTTGAACAGCAGGTTGAGAAGCTAGAACATGTGCTTGAGTGCTCTGTTATTTCAGGCAGTTATGATTACTTGCTGAAGATCGTTGCCGCTGACTTAGAAAGCTATGAAAGCTTTGTGAAACATAAATTAGGTAGTATTGATTGTATTGCTAACATCGAGTCGACAGTGGTTTTAAAACAAGCGTTCACTAAGCGTCATTTACCGCTCGCTTGACGCACCTTGCTTGCAAATAAAACATAACTCGATAAGCTAAAAACAGGCTTTAAAAGGATGCTTAAAATATGAAATTCATCAACTTAGTTGCTATCTCTTGGGCCATCAGTGGGCTATTTAGCAGCTCATTAATGGCGCAGCAACAAACCTGCCTTACTCAGCTTGAAGACCAAGAACTGATGATGAAAAGTAAGCGCGAAGGGCTGTTTAGAGAGCCATTGCCACGCACTCATAGCACCTTTAGCTATAATATCGAGCAAGCATTTAATGACTATTTAACCGCTGCTTACCTGCAAATTAGTAGCGAAAACCCGCGTGCTAATTTGCCATGCCCTGTTTACACAGACACCTATCAGCAACTTGTTGCACAAGGCGCTCGACCAGCTAACGCAACTGTTGCTGATTTAATAAGCCCATTTGAACTCAAACAGGCCGATAGCCGTAAAGCGGTGCTCTTGATCCACGGTTTAACCGACTCACCCTTTACCTATCACGACCTTGCACAAGTGTATTATCAACAAGGGTATACGGTACGCACAATTTTACTCCCTGGGCATGGTACCGCTCCTGCAGCACTTAGAGACATCGATGCCGATGATTGGCAAAAGGCTAGCGTGTATGCCATTGAGCGCACATTAAAAGACTTTGATCAGGTGATATTAGGGGGCTACTCAACCGGTGCTGCACTGGTTATTGATTACTTAACTCAAGGCCCAGTCGATAATAAAATTACGGCTGCTATGTTGTTTTCACCTGCAAGCGAGCCACACAATAAAAACGGTTGGCTAGCGAAATGGGTCGATGCGATTCCATTTGTGAATTGGATTGATAAAGACGCGGACCTTGATTTTGCCAAGTATGAGTCGTTTCCATTTAGTGCAGCCTCAGCTAGTCACGAAGCAATGAGCCGTATTAGCCTTGATGAGCTACGTCATCGCCACCTCCCTAATGTAGCGATATTTAGCACCTTTAGTGATGTTGACACCACAATAGATAACCAAGCGACCTTTAAAATTTTAACGAAGCTGCACGACCCAAAAACGCGCAAGAATAACCAGCTTGATCGGCTTGTATACTATGGTGATGACAATAACATCCCAGCTAGCTTTCCAGTTGATTACCAAATAATTCGTGATGACTGCGACACCGATGACTGTAAAAAAATCAAAGGGATGTCACACATTGGTATTGTTAATAAACCCAGCAACCCTTACTACGGTCGTAAAGCTTTGTATCGCAATTGCGGAAGCTACTTAGATGACGACACGCTTTATACAGCCTGCAAATACCAAAAAGACGTTGTGATGGGTGAGCGCACAGCCGAAAATTTACAAGCGCACAAGCCCTTTGCACGACTCACGTTTAATCCTTATTTCGGTAAGCTTGCTATGCATATCAACGGTTTCATCAAAGATATTGAATCGGCTGCACAATGAGTAAGTTTAACCACCGCTGGTTTAATCAAATAAGCGAGATTGATGCCACTCTATGGCAATCATTTTTTGATGATACGCCTTTTACTGATCACGCTTTTTTGGCGGCTTTAGAACAAGCAGGCTGTGTGAGTGAAGAGTCGGGCTGGCAACCCATGCACCTAGCAATTTACCAGCAAGAACAAGTCATAGCCCTACTACCCGGGTATTTAAAACACCACTCTTATGGTGAATATGTATTTGACTGGGCTTGGGCTGAAGCCTATCAACAACATGGCTTAGAGTATTATCCCAAATGGCTGTGTGGCGTCCCCTTCACACCTATTGCAGGGCAAAGAATTAGTATAAATCACAATAAGCCCGCTGAAGTCTATGCTTACATTCAACACATTCTCACAGCAACAGCAGCGCAATTAGACTGGTCAGGTTGGCATATAAATTTTTGCCACCAGCAACAAGCGACTGCATTAACTAGCAACACCGTAATGCAACGTCATGGCGTGCAGTTTCAGTGGTTTAATGAAGGCTATAATGACTTTGAGGACTTTTTAGCTTCACTCACCGCAAGAAAACGTAAATCGCTCAAAAAAGAACGCGCAAAAATAACTGAACAACAGATAACCGTAGAATGGCTCGAAGGTGCTGACATCAGCAAACAGCACATGCAGCAATTTAGTCATTTTTACAGCCAAACCTATTTGAAGCGCTCGGGCCACAATGGTTATTTGAATACCGCCTTTTTTGAGCTATTACAGCAAAGCATGGCCGACAAACTGGTGTTAATGTTCGCTAAGTATCAAGGAGAGGTGATTGCCGCCACACTCAGTTTTAAAGATCAGAATTGTTTATATGGTCGATACTGGGGAACGAACTATGAGCTTGATAGTTTGCACTTTGAGCTTTGCTATTACCAAGGTATTGAGTACTGTATTATCAACAAACTTAAGCAGTTCCATTCTGGCGCGCAAGGTGAGCATAAAATAAGTCGCGGTTTTAAGCCCGTAAATACCTATTCACTGCATCATATTCAACACACTGAGTTTGCAGCTGCCATTAGTGATTTTATTACTAGAGAACGCCAACATATGGCGCTCTATAAAGCCCAATGCGAAAGCTTACTGCCTTTTAAACAGCAATAATTGGTTATTCGCTGGCATTTGTACATCTTCAACAAAGGTTAAGCCAGCTTGTTCCGCAAGTTGGCAAATCGCTTCAAAATCACGGATTGCACTATGTGCATCTTGCTGTTTTAAAAACGCATCGAATTCAGCATTACTGGCACTGGTATACTTACCTTGGTACTTAAATGGTCCATAAATACACAGTTTACCTTTTGGCGCTAAGTGCTTTGCTACACCTTGGAAAAAGCGCTCCACCAGTGACCAGCTAATAATGTGCATTGTATTCGCAGTGAAAATGGCATTCACTGTTTCAACCGGCCAAGGATCATTAAGGTCGAGTATGAGTGGCGCATGCAAGTTAGTTAAATCAGCTTCTTGATGCCATTGTAAAATCCCCGGGTGATTAACCTCGCGATCACTACAATGCCACTGCAAATGTGCTAAATGCGTTGCAAAATGCACACTATGTTGCCCAGTACCTGAGCCGACTTCTAATACGTCCGTCACATCAGAAAAGAACGCATCTAATACGTTTAAAATAGGTAATTTGTTGTTTTCACAGGCTTGAGAGAAGGGTTTATCCATACAAATTAGTGCACCATGTTTGGTAATTAGTGCACAACAGTAAAGCAAAAATAAATAATAAAGTCGCGGTGAATTTATTAATTAAAAATATAAAACCATTATTTTCAACTAGTTAAATTTATTGATCAATATTGGTACAGCTTATGCTATTTCTTAAGTGAATTAATCAATAGGAGCAATATTATGTATATCTCACCCTACACCGCTGTAGATGCAGCACTTGCAGCCAGCGAACGAGCTGAAAGCGAAAAAGCCGCCTTAACAAGTTGTGACGACAGAGCAACCGTGATCGATCTTCTTTCTCAATGTAACAAAGAAAATGTACAGGCGCCGAAAAAACATGAAACAGACCAGATTTTTATTCTCGGCTACAATTAATCACACACAGTTAATCCATTCAGTCTTAGCTTCATTATATAAGACTTGCACTGAAACCGATTAACTGTAATGATAACAATTATCATTACAGTTAATCGGTTTTTCTATGCACTCTCACAATGCTATGCTCCATTATCAGCGGCAAATGAAATGTGTTTGCCAAAGACCTGGGTTACATGCCCCTGCGCTTGTTGCTAACTATGTTGAAGCGGGTTTAAACATTGCACGCTATTACGAAAAGCATCACAACTTTATTTTACAAGAGCTGTATCTAAGACGCACCTTTCATGAACTACTTGAAAAGATGTGTGATTCATTAGTGCATAATGCAATTCGTAAACAATGTTTGGCTCAGCTTTATAAACCGCAACTTGCGCTAAAGCGTTACTACAAAACTCATAACTGTATTGAAAAGTATTTCAGTTTGGAGCGAGAAGCGTGCCTTCTCAGCCAAGAATTTAACCCGATTTAGGAGTGTTTATGAGCCAATTTAGAACCGAATCAGATAGCATGGGTGAGCTACAAGTCCCTGCCAATGCGTTGTATCAAGCTCAAACGCAACGCGCTATCAACAATTTTCAAATTAGTGGCTTAGCCATGCCTAAGCAATTTATCACCGCCCTCGCCTACATTAAGCAAGCTGCCGCTCAAAGTAATGCTGCTTTAGGCCATTTGAGCCAAGGTAAAGCCAAAGCCATTGAGCAAGCATGCCAAGAGGTCATTGACGGTAAACATTTTTCAGAGTTTCCTGTTGATGTATTTCAGACAGGCTCTGGCACTAGCTCAAATATGAATGCCAATGAAGTCATTGCAACGCTGGCGAGCCAATTTGCAGGCGAAACCATTCACCCCAACGATGATGTGAACATGGGACAAAGCTCAAATGATGTGATCCCAACTGCGATTGCTGTAAGTAGCGCTATTAACATCATTTATGAGCTGTTTCCTAAACTCGATAAACTCAGTCAAAGCCTACAAAACAAACAAGCCGAAGTGGGCCATATTGTTAAAACCGGTCGCACTCATTTAATGGATGCAATGCCTGTGAGTTTTGCACAAACACTGGCTGCATGGCAGTTACAAGTGGATCATGCAATGACTGGTATTCGCCAAGCACTCGAGCGAGTTTGTGAACTTGCACAAGGTGGCACAGCGGTTGGTACTGGTATTAATGCCGATCCAGCGTTTGCTGGTGAGTTTTGCCAACACTTGAGTGAGAATGTAGGTATTCGCTTTAGCCCAAGTAAAAACTTCTTTTATAACATCGGTTCACAAGATGTCATTGTTGCGCTGTCAGGTCAGCTAAAGGTACTTGCTGTAGCACAAATGAAAATAGCCAATGACTTGCGCTGGATGAACTCAGGCCCACTTGCAGGTCTTGGTGAAATTGAACTTGAAGCTCTACAGCCAGGTTCATCAATTATGCCGGGTAAAGTAAACCCTGTGATCCCTGAAGCTGCCGCTATGGTCAGCGCACAAGTAATAGGCAATGACGCTACCATTACAGTGGCTGGTCAAGCCGGTAACTTTGAGCTCAATGTAATGCTGCCTGTGATTGCCTTAAACATTTTGCAAAGTATCGAACTGTTGGCAAATAGTAGTGAAGCACTAGCAGATAAAGCGATTGCCAGCTTTAAAGTAAACCAAAGCAATGTTGATAAAGCGCTCGCTAAAAACCCAATTCTAGTTACCGCGCTTAATCCGGTGATCGGCTATAGCAAAGCAGCAAAAATTGCCAAATTAGCTTATCAAGAAGGTCGCCCTATTATTGATGTTGCTGCAGAGCATACGGATATTTCGCGCGAAGAACTGAGCGAGTTACTGAACCCCGCCAAACTAACCCAAGGTGGTTTGTAATACCCGCTTATTGTAAAGTGGTATAAACTTTTATCTTTTTGTAGCTCTGTGAATACAGAGCTACTTACTGAAAGCAAACGTTTTTATTGCTCCGCTTTGAGCAATGTGTATGATAGTGAGTACTTATTCAACGATTTTTAGGTATGTTATGCGCTATCCACTATTGGCAATTTTATTTCCTGTGTTATTAACTGCGTGCTCGGACGCTGCAACTAATGAGCAAGCCGAATCAACGGCAACCAGCAATAAACTTGTCGAGGCACCAAAAGCCGTTGAAATAAAAAACGCTGAGGAAGTGACCAAAGCAGCCCCAGATAAAGCCACTATTAGCTCTGCCCATGAGCAACTTAAACAATTAATCGATGATCCAAGCTGTGACAACAGCAGCCAATGTAAAGTATTACCTGTAGGTAGTCGTGCTTGTGGCGGCCCAAGTAGCTTCATTGTTTATTCAACCAAAACAGCTGACACTGCTGAGGTTGAAAAACTTGCAAAAGATATCACCGCCCTTGAAAAGCAATTTAACGCAGCAAACGACATGATGAGTATTTGTCAGCATCTAACCGCACCAGGTGCGCAGTGTTCTGAGAATACTTGTGTTAGAATCGAAGGCTCAGCGGCAAGTGTATACTAAGGAATAAGCAATAATGGTTCGTTCATCGACTTTCAAGAAACTTTTCATCACCACAACTGTGTTAGCAAGCATTGCTTTAAGCGGTTGCGAAACAACAACGTCGGGTAGCTCTGCGCGCGTTGATCTAGGTGATTTAAATGATCAGCTGAACGATATCGTTAGCAATAATAGCTGTACTGCGAGCTTTCAATGTAAGGTGTTAGAAGTTGGTGAGCGAGCATGTGGTGGCCCAAGTCGCTATGTGGTCTATTCAACGTTAAACAACGTACAAGAGCAAGCTGAACAACTTGCAGAGCGAATTACAGCAGCTGAAAAGTCATCTGATCAAGCATTAACTGTTAACGACTGCTCACCAGTTCTGCCTGTACAATCGCTGTGTATTTCACAGCAGTGCCAAGCAATCGAGATTAAGTAAATAATGCAATAAGGCCGGATACTATCACCACGCTGATGATACAAATCCCGGCCTTATATATGTATTTAACCTGCATTGTATTATGCACCCAGTAAGCATAAATGTAGCGAACAAAGTAACTTGCTGCAGTGCCAAATAATGCAAAAATAACTAAATACGCAAGTAAAATAATATCCACAGTCATGCCACTTCTTTAAAACATCTAGTCTCAGTGTAAGGGCTTAAAGAAGTAAAGGCAAAACCTTAGCTTTTTTTACTGTGTTCAATGAGTAATTCAGCCACGCGCTGCTTCACAGCACGCTTATCATCGGCTGCAACGCCAAAACGCTCAGCCAATAAAGCAATCTCTTCATCATTTAAGTTAAACGATAAGCGTTGTCTGGTTTTTTTCGACTTAACGTCGAGCTCCAAAATCTTACGGATCATATCTGATGGCGTAAGCTCTTGGTCAATGGCTTGCTTCTTAATTGATTTTTGCACTTCAGAGCTTAAATCAAACGCCATTTGCGTGGCTCTAACGGCTTGCTCCTGACGCTGCCATTTGGCTTTTGCATCACTCACTTGGCATCCCCAGGAAATAAGTCAACAATATCGCTAATTGGTCTGGTTAACGTCAGTGATACCTCTGTTTCACCGCCTTCCCAAATCTCAATATTTAAACTATGCGATTCATCGTCAGAGCTTAAACAGATCATTTCACACGGCTCACCACCTTCGTCTTCATAACGAGGTAAAGGCTTATTACGGTAGTCCTTATTATGGAAATAACACACATAAGGTGCTTCTGATTGTTTGTAGCTCGATGCTAAAAAGTGACTAAAACGCTCCGGGCTATTTTGTACATTAATTGCCGTTAATTCGTCTTCATCAAAAATACGAGCGAACTCATCAAGGGTAAAAATCTCATCAACATCGTCGCGTTGAATTTTGATCGCAAAGTTTGCCCATTGCTCACCGTCATCTGATTCAATTTGCAAAAACACCACTTGGCCAGATTCACTCTCGAGTACCAGCTCATACTCTGCACTACGTTGGTACTGATACGTTTGCACATCAATAACACGCAGTGTCTGTCCTTTTAACCAGCTTGGGTAAGCGAACGAATCAATCACAGTTAGCATATCACCAACGAGTAATTGGCTTGGATCAGTAAGCTGACGCTCTGGGGCTTTTTTAGATTTGAAAAAGTTAAACATTGGCTGACTCCTTGTTGAAGCAAAAAAGGTAACCCAGTGCGTGGGTTACCTTTTGTCTTTCCGTTAACTGATTAGCTATTTTGTTTTGCTTTAATACGCGCCAAAATATCTGCGCTTTTCGGGTTGGTATCACCAATACCCGCTTCAGCCATTTTCGCTTTTAAATCATCGCCATTAGTATCTGCTTCTAATTGCTTAGCCGCACCTAACTGATCTTGGCGGTCTTGCTGGCGTTGTTTAATACGCTCTAGAGACTCACGTGCTGATGTCATTGATGAGCTGTTCGTATTTAGCGTGCTGTTTACAGCCATTGTTGCTTGCTGCACACTTTCAGTCGTTTTAACCATTGTTAATTGACGTTGGTTTTCTTTAATCGACTTTTCAGCTTCTTTAACTTGCTGCTTTAGTTGCACAATGTGGTTACTAAAACCAGCTAACACTTCTTCGTGCTCTGCTTTTTCAGCTTCAAAATCACCGATTTTTTCAGCGATTTCTAATGCAAGAGCTTCGTTACCTTTTTCAAGTGCTTGGCCTGCATACGCTTCATGTTCAGCAATTGATGCATCTAGTGCGCTAATTTTACGCTTCGTTTGCATCTCTTTTGCCATTACTTCGGTCAGGCTTTTCTTAGCGCGTTGTAAGGCATTTTGTGCATCAGCAATTTCTTGTTCAAAGATACGGATACCGTTTGCATCAACAATTGCTTGTCCTGCTTCACGAGCGCCACCACGTACAGCTGTAAATAGTTTCTTTAAAATACTCATAATCTTAACTCCAGAAATTGCTAATTAATCGTTTAAATAAATGGTCACGGCTTCAAGTGCATCAATCGCATTGTCTGCCAGTGTTACCAACTCATGGGTAATATCATCAAACGATGAATTAACCGATAACGCGCCAAAAATAGCGTATTTATCATCAATTTTTGCAAATGCGCTTAATGGGATTGGTACATTTAAACGTAGTAACGTTTCGTTTAACTCATTACGCATATCTGCTTGTACTTCGTCTTCAGCAAACAGGTAGCTAATACACAGTAATTGCTCTTCTGTTTGAGTAACAAAGATAGGTAACTCATCATTCCCATCGACGATAACTTGTAACACATCTTGCTCACCTTCGTTGGCAATCAAGAAAGACTCAAAGCTCACACCCTCTGTTTCAAAAGAAGCCAGTTTGATTGATAGTTCATTTAATTCCATGTCTCACCTTTTTACGTTTTGACATATTATGTCTGAGTTAAGATTTGCATAGCCGACATATTATGTCAACTATAAAATATCAATTTTTGTACAATTCGGTTTCAACTTGCCACGCTTGGCGGTAATAATCATATAAGGTTCCTGAACCTAATCTATTGACTTCAATCGTGTTTACTTGTTCAAAAAAATGATTCGGAAACACAAAAGAAGCCAATAAATATTCTTTGCTTACCCAACGCGATGGCACCGGTAATTCGTTAGTTTCACGAATTCGCTGACTTGCTGATTTGCCAGCGGTAGTCGCGATTGTCCAACCCCATTGACCAAACGAAGGAATATTTTGTTGGTATTGCTCAACATAACCAAAACCCGAAGCTTTCATTGTTTTAGCAATACTCAAAAATGCTTTCTTCGCATGATAAGGCGATGTTGATTGCACGGCCACAGCCCCGTCAGGCGCCAATAACTGACGCACATGATTGTAAAAATAGTCACTGTACATCTTATTAAGATCTGGGTGATTAGGGTCTGGTAGGTCAATTAAAATAGTGTCAAAGCGCTCGCCTTTAGCAAGCATTGCTTCGACCTCTAAAAAGGCATCTGCAATGCGAATATCAGCACGAGGATCGCTCATAGAGTGTTTATTTAGCGCTGTTAAACGTGTTCTGATTTTCTCTGGCGCATCATAGTCGCCGACATCATTACCAAATAAGTTTAACAACTGACCATCTAAGTCAACCAAGGTGACATGCTCTACTGGCCACTTCAAAACATCACGCAATGCAAGTCCATCACCGCCCCCGATGATCAACACGCGGTCATGGCGATTGGAGGCCAACATAGCAGGATAGACAAGCATAGAATGATAAATTTGCTCATCCACACTTGAGAATTGTAAACGGCCATTGAGGTAAAGATCGGTAATTGCATTGGGCTGATTGCGACTCAAACGCTCAGTTAACACCAAATGCTGATACTTAGTTGCTTGCGAGTAGATGACTTTATCTTTGTATAAAACATTGCTTAGATTTTTCATCCAGCTGGTGCCAAGCACAAGCACAAACGCAAAAAACACCAACAACAGTACATGACAAACTAACAGTAGCTTAGCGAAGCGAACATGTTGATGATAGCGCCACAAAAACACGAGACCGGCAATAATATTAAATAACGCAGTCCAAGCAGCTGCTTGCATAATTGGCATCGCGAGCATAATACTCACCCAAATCGCAGCACCTATACCGGCACCGATATAATCAGCCCCGTAAATGGTACCCGCATTGTTCTCTAAAAAGCGCCCATAGACTTGCTGGCGAATACGCGCAATTAGCGGGATCTCCATACCAATTAATAGCCCAAGTAATAGACCAAACACATAAGGTAAAAAACGAGACCATTCTTGCAGCCTTTCAAACACGTAACCATTAAGTACGGTATCTGCAGGCAAGTTAAAAATTTCGGAGAAGATATGCGGCAATGAATAACTGACAGCGATAACACTCGCTATCGCCAAAATACAGCCCATGCCGACCAAAGCAATAATACTCTCTAGCCATGCGAAAGCAGTAAACGCATCTTTAAACCATCGCGCTAAAAAAGCACCGATACCCATAGCGACAATCATGGTGCCGATCATGGCATATATGGCACTCTCGACTGAGCCTAAGACACGACCAGCATAATGAGATAACAGGTACTCATAAATAAGGCCGCACCCAGCGAGTACGGCCATAACAGTTATTAATAGGAAATCATGCCCAAGTAGATGAGCTCTACTTGGGGCGCTTGTTGTAGTAGACACTTAATTAGGCACCTAACAAGGTTGCCATAGTCGAACCAATCGCAAATGAGATTGCTGCAGAGATAGCTGCTACACCCACGTTCTTCTGGCGGTTCACTTCATCTGAAATATCACAACCAGATAGGATGATTTTGATAGTCACTAAGTGTAGTAAAATGAAAGCAACTAAACTCACAGCTGCACTTAATGCCCAGTACGCTAAACTAGCAACAATGTTGTCAGCCGCATAAGGAGCAATACCTGATGCTGCCGTTAATGCCAATGCACTACCCACTAAAAAGCCAGCATAACGAATACCTACTGCTAAGTTACCGTCAATAACCGCTTGCTGTAAGCAATCACCACTGCGATTAGTATGCTTGAATAACTGCACGCGATATTGACTGATCAGTAGCATCGCAATGCTGCCAATGGCAAAAGCTGCGATCACAATTGGGATACCATGCCAGCCTTCGGTCGCAACCCAAAATAAAGCTGAGCGAATAACAATCGCCACACTAACAACATGGCCAAAATCAATGAGTGCAGCAGTAGCATTACCTTTTACGATTTCGTCATGCAGGCTCACTTTACGAAGCGCTACTTTGTCTTGGAAGAAGTGACCTAGCTTGATAAGTACAATCGCCATCACACCATAACCTAGCATTTGTAATGCTTCTTGTTGTAAAGTCGGTGCAAATGAGCCGCTGCTCACGCCACTAAGAACAATAGCAAGTGCCACAAGTCCTGCCGCAAAGCTAATACCAAAAGCAAAATTGTCACGCTCAGTTATTTCATCATTAGCGTGTAAGTTAGATACCCAACCCTTAATAAATTTTAGGCTGACAAATAAAGCGATAATGATTGCAAAGTCGATTGCTAAAGCTTGCAACGACCAAGTTGTTATTCCATTAAATTCATACATGTGTTGTAACTCCGGTGGTTATTCTTTTCACTACTTACCGCGGCTAATGCCACGTGATGTTCTGCTCGAGCTGTTACGTAATGACCCAGAGCTTTTACTGTAACTACTGCTAGAAGCATAGCTACTACGTGTGCGTGGCGGCGTATAGCTGCTACGGCTTAATCCAGATGCGCCACTACGTTTCTTGGCATACGGACTAGTGAATTGTTTACCTTGGCGTTGGTAAGACTGTCGAGTTCGTGTCTCTACCGTTTGTTGTGCTTTAATCTGCTTAGGGCTCGAATAACGATAACGGCCATAATCATTGTAATAGCTATACTTTCTATGACGACTCCAGCGACCATATTCAACTCGGTCGAATACATCGCCCAACATACGATACATACCGTACCAAACCCAAAAGCTGGTACCACTGCTATTCGTTTGCCACTGCCCATAGTTAGGGTTGCCAACTAACTGGTTACCAACACTTTCGCCTTCAGCAGCTTCACTAATTGCACCAACCCGTGCTAGTGACCCCTGCGACATATCAGCAAGCATATTGATAGGATCGGTAAGCGCATCTTGAAATAAAGACGGTTTGGCAGCATCACGAATGAGGTTAAGTTGATGAAGCGTATCTTCATAGGGTGGTATTAGATAAGTAGACTTCACATCTGCTAAGCGTTGTGTAAGACCTGAATAAATAGCCCCTTCACGAGTGGCATCAAGACTAATTACACGGGCGATCTCAGAAAGTTGCGGTTGTTGCTCAGCAAGCACCTTGCCGTATTGTTTAAGTATCGTCGCATTACGTAAAGAGCCATTATCAAGCGCTGTACCAAGTTGATTTAATTCAACTTCAGCTTTTTCTATGGATTGTTGTATTGTTTGTTTCAGCTGCTCTTCTTTTGACTCACAGCCCATAAGCAAGCTTACCAAACAAAACAGGCTAATAAGTTTCCAAGCTTTTATTTGAGACATTCATGTCACCTGATTGTGGTTTAAAAACGCAAATAGTTTTACATAGCTCAGGTACTAAACCAAGATTAAAATTGCAACAAAGGGTAAATTGGGTCGTGAATTGCTAGTTAGCAAGGGGAAAAGTTTAAAGGCCTGGCGTAGGTTGGGTAGAGCGAAGCGAAGCGAAACCCAACACATCACAGAGCTATCAGCTTTCAGCCGTCAGCGATCAGCCGCGCGGTGTGGGTGTTTGGTCCTGCGTCATCCTCTGGTTCTAGGCAAAGTCTACTTGTAGGAATGGCTTTAGCCATGAATATGTTTGTTATGGTCTGAAATCGGCACTGAAGTGTCTCCTACGGGGTTATTGCTGAGGGAGGCTCTGTACTAAAGAACCCAACAGCGTGGTAATTCGTCATGCACAATGAAGAGGTAAAGCTCATTAATAAAAGACGAATTAGCGCAAGGTGAAATAATACCATTCCGCATAAAGATTAAATCAATTTAATCCATTCCCGATTGCACATTTTCTTCACTCGATCCGGTATCGAAATAAAGTGATTCCATGCCTTTGAAACTTCATCGACAATTTCGTCATAGCCCGAAAACACACAAATTGAT
>NZ_PNDF01000044.1:0-9846 GCF_005887195.1 Pseudoalteromonas sp. S1650
TCGGATCTCGTACCTTTCCCCTTTACTTTTGCTAACTTTTTAATCTGAAAGCTGACGGCTGAAAGCTGATTGCTCCAAAGTTGGGTTTCGCTCCGCTCTAACCAACCTACGAGCTAATGAGTTAAGCACTGTAAGTCGTCATTTATGGCGACACATAATCGCTAACATTGACGGGCTAAAGCCCGACCTACATCTTATTTCTGTGGTTTAGATAAGCATCGCGCGAAATAAATTTCACGCCTACGGGTATGCATTTCACTGAGACTGCGTGCAGGCTGATCTGACTTATAGCTTAAAGCTTACAGCTCTGTTGTTTTAATCTAACTTCTAACCACTGATATCTAATATCACCATTTTTTTCGGCGTTAAAACGCCTCCTACAACTCGCATCTCGTTCCTCGTATCTCGCAAACTTTCCCCTATACTTTTGCTAACTTTTCAATCTGAAAGCTGATGGCTGAAAGCTGATTGCTCCAAAGTTGGGTTTCGCTCCGCTCTAACCAACCTACGAGCTGACAGCTGCAGTCATTAAGTTTTACTTAACACCAAACCAAACCCAATATCGTAATACAATACTACTGTATTCCTTATAACCCCTTCAATTCATGAACTTACAGTTCAGACCTGTTTTATTACAAATAGGATTGATTCGCATTTTTTTACATGTTTTAATTGCGCCTGTTAAAAATATCTAAACATATACAGGACTCACAATGACACCTAAGTTTATTGTTTCTACGCTTTCGACTGCGGTCGCTTTATCTTTAAGCGCTAATGCTTTTGCAAAAGATGTAACTAAAGAAGAGAAAAACTTCGAGCAAATCACTGTAATTGGCTCTGCATCTGCAATTAACGATATTCCTGGCTCTGCTACTTTTATTGATGAGCAAGAACTAGAAAAGTTTGAATATACTGATATCTCACGTGTTTTAAGTGCTGTACCGGGTGTATATGTACAAGAAGAAGACGGCTATGGCCTTCGTCCTAACATCGGTATGCGTGGTACGGGTACAGGTCGTAACGACAAAATCTCAGTAATGGAAGATGGTGTACTTGTCGCACCAGCACCTTACTCAGCGCCTTCTGCTTACTACTTCCCTACTATGGGTCGTATGGAGTCTATCGAAGTACTTAAAGGTGCAGCGTCTGTTAAGTATGGCCCACGTACAACAGGCGGTGTTTTAAACTTAGTTTCTCGTAGCTTACCAACTGAAGGGTCTAAAGGTTTACTTAATGCTGAACTTGGTAGCGATGGCTTCTATAAAGGTCATGCTTACTTCGGTAAAAAGAAAAACAATGCTGCGGGCCTTGTAGAAGTATTCACTTACGGTGCTGATGGCTTTAAAGATTTACCAGTTGGTAGCGACAACACTGGCTTCGAAAAGAATGATTTCTTATTAAAGTTTGGTTTTGACTTTGGTGATAACGAAGCACACAGCCTAGAAATGAAGTTAAAGTACTCAGACGAACGCTCTGACGAAACTTACATGGGCTTAACTGACGCTGATTACCAAGAAAACCCTTACCGTCGTTATGCAGCATCGCAAAACGATGAAATGAACACACAACACAATGCATACCAAATCAACTATGCATATCGTTTTGGTAAAGGTTACGAGCTACTTGCTACAGCTTACCTAAACGACTTCCACCGTAACTGGTATAAAGCAAGCAAAGTAAGCAGCAGCTACCTTGAGCAATACAGCGAGTTTGAAGCAAACCCAACGAGCGAAGGTATTGAAGGTATTGGCGTAAAAGCGAATAACCGTGATTACCAAGCGAAAGGCTTACAAACTGAATTCCATATCCCTGCGGGCAACCACTACATCACAGTTGGTGCACGTTACCACGAAGATGAAATGGATCGTTTCCAATGGGAAGACAAGTACACGCTTAACCAAGACCTATCAATGACGCTTACAGAAAAAGGCGTTCCAGGTTCAAACAGCAACCGTTTAGATAGCGCTGAAGCAACGACCCTATTCATTCAAGATGAGTGGTCACTTGATGCATTAGTCATTAGCGCAGGCCTTCGCTATGAAGACATCACAATCAAACGTGTTGAATGGGCTAAGTCTGATCCAAACCGTGAAAATGGTTTAACAAAAGATATCAGCAACGACACTGAGATCTTAGTACCATCACTAGGTGCGACTTATACTGTAAGCGATAACCTAACGCTTCTTGCTGGTATTCAAAAAGGTTACGCACCAGCAGCACCGGGTAACGCAGATCAAGAAGAAGAAGAGAGTGTTAACATTGAGCTAGGTGGTCGTTACGATTACGCTGGCATTCAAGGTGAAGTAATTTACTTTAACTCTGACTACACAAACATGCACGGTAACTGTACTGCGGCTGTAGGTTGTAGCGATGACAATATTGGCGACCAATACAACTACGGTGAAGTATCTGTGTCTGGTTTTGAGCTAAGCGCAGGTAAAGTGTTTGCTACAAACGCAGCTTCATTCCCAGTACGCTTAACTTACACTTACACTGATTCTGAGTTCGACAATGCGTTTGAATCAGATCTTTGGGGTAGCGTAGAAAAAGGCGATGCAATGCCATACGTGCCTGAAAACCAATTAGCGCTTTCGATGGGTGCTGAGTTCTCAAGCTTCGTATTCGATACGCAAATGCGTTATGTGTCTGATGCACACGCAGACTTAACAGACTCAGGTCGCAATGCAATCGACAGCCGCGTTGTGTGGGATTTAGCAGCTAAATACCTAATCGACGACAAACAAAAAGTATACCTAACAGTAGATAACCTGTTTGACAAAACCTACGTTGCAAACCGTGCAAACGGCGGTATTCAACCAGGTAAACCACGTACCCTACAACTAGGTTACAGCTACTCGTTCTAATAAAACGACTTAGCGAAATATCAAAAGCCGTGTGATGAAAATCCCACGGCTTTTTTGTGGGTGTGAGTTAGCAAGTTAGTAGTCGTGATTTAATATCACGTAATTCAATGAATACTCACAAAGAGGATAAGAGGCGCTGCGCTTTAGAGGAAAGTAACTAATAGTTTTATTGGGTTGCTCATTCACTTCTCATTGCCTTCTCTTTGTGAAAAAAATTGAACAACAGAGAACACCGAGATGCTTCATGTTACATAGAGAAAACATAATTTAAAATAATAATCACAAAGAAGATAAGAGGCGCTGTGCTTTAGAGGAAAAACAACAAAATCTTATGGTCTTTCTCATTCTTTTCTCATTGTTTTCTCTTTGTGCAAAAAATTATTGAACCACAAAAAACAGTAAATTACGCGGGGTAAACGCGCTGCTACGAATTCGGCGTTAAAACGCCTCCTACAACTCCCATCTCGCTAACTTTTCAATCTGAAAGCTGATGGCTCCAAGCGCTGGGTTTCGCTCCGCTCTAGCCAACCTACGAGCTAATGAATCAAGCACTGTAGGTCGTCATTTATGGCGACACATAATCGCTAACATTGACGGGCTAAAGCCCGACCTACGTGTTACTTCTGTGGTTTAGATAAGCATCGCGCGAAATAAGTTTCACGCCTACTGATGAGCATTTCAGCTCCTTTGTTTTCAATCTGATAGCTGACGGCTGAAAGCTGTTAGCTTTAGTTTACCCACAAAAAAGCCGCGGTGATGGGCGTACCGCGGCTTTGCCTAACTTGAAAAATTAGTTTGCTGGGTTATTTCCAGCTTCTCATCTTATGGCCTTTTAAGGCGTAGAATAAAATGAATACATAACTTGGGATCATCACAATGTAAGCGCCTTGTGCGCCTAGGCCTGCTACGTTTCCTAAACCGATTAGTAATGGGCCGAGTGCACCACCAGCAATACCCATGATCAGTAAGCCAGATGCAGTGCCTGTTAAGCGACCTAAGCCAGCTAAAGCCAGTGGCCAGATTGCAGGCCAAACCATGGCATTAGCAAAGCCTAATAATGCAATGCATAACAATGGGTCTGGTAATTGTGGGCCACCAAATGGCACTAATAATAGGTTTGAAATAATGAACGAGTCATTGCTACCAAGTACCACTAACAACACGGTGATAATACCGGCAATACCCGACATTAATAATGCCGTTTGTTGGCTCATAAAGCGTGGAATAGTCAAAATACCAATCGCGTAACCAATCAACATACACGCCATGGTGTAAGAGGTCATAACTGAGTAGTCAGCAACGCCAATTTGTAAAGCGTACGAGCCAATGGTGTCTGCGGCAATAACTTCAACAGCAACATATAAAGCAATACCCACCACACCTAAAACTAAGTGAGGGTGTGCTAGGGTTTCTTTAATTTCCCCTTTGCCGTTTGATGTTTCGTCTTCATCAAACACTAAGTCAGGCAATGGTGCAAATTTAGCAAAGGCAGCAAATAACATGATTAAAGCAGCAATCAACACATAAGGCATGATAAGGCTATTTGCCATAATGTCTTTTTGTTCTTGCGATAATTTACCTGCGCCATCAACAACACCGCTTACAACTACAGCCGCAAAAATAACAGGCACAATAACACCCGCAAATTTGTTTAATAAGCCCATGATACACACGCGCACAGCGGCTGATTTCTCAGAGCCCATTTTAACCACGTATGGGTTAACAGCGGTTTGTAGTACGGTTTGTCCAACACCTATCATTAATTGTGCGAACAAGAATATTTCGATCATTTGCAGTTTCGCAGCGGGAATATACATCAGCGCCGATAAAGCCATAATCGCACAGCCAATCGCCATACCATTCTTATAACCAACGCGCTTGATCAGCATAGCCGATGGGATACCGGCAACTGTTACCGCAATATAAAAAGAAGAGATGATAAACGAAGCTTGTAACGGCGAAAGCTCAAGCATTTGCTGCAAAAATGGTGTAATTGCACCATTAAGCCACGTTATACACCCTAAGATAAAAAACATTGAGCCGGCCAATATCATTGGCAGCCAGATGCTTTGTTTTGTGTTGTTGTCACACTCAACCGTTGCTTCCATAATTGTTCTCTTAGTTTAATTATTTTTATTTGGTTGGAAACTAGTATACAACCCAACAGAGCTGTTTAATTTCCATACCAATCACAAAAATTTAATCATACACTAACAAAAATGACAGCGCTATCATTTTGCATTCATATAAGTGCAAAAAAGCCGCAGCTAATTGCTTAGCTGCGGCTTAAACTAAATAGTAACAACTAGTTAGATGTTATTTACCAATTGCTTCTTTTGCGAACAAATGTTTAATTGGGCCAAGGTTATCAACTAGGCTTAAACCAACACCACGTACAAGTTTTTTCAATGGGTTAGCGCCTGCAAATAGCTCTTTTAAGCCTTGCATCATAGCTATGTGCTTTTGTGCATCAAGCTTACGAGTACGTTCATAATCACGCAGCGTGCGTGCACTTGCAAACTCGCCTTGCTGATTACTTAATAGCTCAATTAAATAAGCGGCGTCTTTTAGGCCAAGGTTCATGCCTAAACCGGCTAATGGATGAATGGTATGCGCTGCATCACCCATTAAAACCACTTTGCCCGACACCCACTGCTGGGCATAACGCATCTTTAATGGAAACGCCATGCGCTCACTTTGCACTTCACATAAACCACATTGGCCATCGAGGGCTGCCATAACCGCTTTATTAAAGTGGCTATCATCAAGTGGTAAAAGTGTGTCGCAATGCTCAGGGCTTGTTGACCAAACAATTGAGTGCGTATGTTTATCTGGCAAGGGTAAAAACGCCAGCGGCCCGGTTGGTAAAAACACTTGGCGTGCCGTGTTGTTATGCTCATCGGCAGTTTTAACCGTGGCAACAATGGCGTGATGGTCATAATCTTTAAAAGTAATTGGCATGTTGAACTGCTTGCGAATAGCCGAGTTAGCACCATCTGCCGCCACTAATAATTTAGCAATCACAGGCTCGCCGCTTTCTAGAGTAATAAACACATCAGAGTCGGTTTGATGAATTTGCTGATAGCGGGTTTCGAACAATAAAGTGGCATTACTTTGCTTTTCAAGTTCGCTAATTAAAGCGTATCGAATAATGTCGTTTTCGACGATATGACCGAGCTGCGGTAAGTCGAGATCGTTATGATCAAAATGAATTTTGCCAAAGCTGTCTTGATCACGTACATCCATCGACGTATAGGGTGTAGCACGCTGTTTAATGATCTCTGGCCATACATTTAATGACTCAAATAAACCCTGACTAGCTAGGCTCAATGCGCTCACGCGAAGTGCGTAATCATCACCCGGTAAGGTTTGATTTTTACTCGCATCAATCACCACAACGCTGATATCTGCTTTTGCTAAACCAAGTGCTAGCGTAAGGCCAACACAGCCACCACCGACAATACAAACTTGTGCTTGTTTCATATCCGTTTACCTTGCTTAACCTGACCCATAAGCTGTTTTGCCAGCGGGGTTTTTAACGAGGAGAATAAATCCATTGAGAAAAGGCCAATGCTGCGACCAAGCGCGAGCAATCGTGATGAGTAAGAGAACAAACGCACTAGGCTGTCTGTAAGTGTCATCACGGTAGTAATATCTTTACTGCGAGTTTGGCTGTAATAACGGGTAAAGGCGTAATCACCAAGGTCGTCTCTATTTGCCATATCACACAGTAGTTGCACATCACGCAGGCCTAAATTAAAGCCCTGCCCTGCGATTGGGTGAATAGCATGCCCTGCATTACCAATTAATACTGTACGGTGGCTGCTCAGTGATTCTGCTTTACCATACACAAGCGGATAACTTGCTCGCATACCCACTTTGCTAAATGCGCCGCCGCAGTAACCAAATGCTTTTTGTAACGCAGCTAAAAAGGCATCATCTTCAAGCGCCATAGTGTGCTCAATTTGCTCAGGCTCCATACACCACACCAGTGAGTATCGGTTATTGCTCATTGGCAACAGGGCCATTGGGCCGTGCTCAGTAAAACGCTCAAAGGCATGATGATGATGACCACCAGCCACTTCGATGTTAGCAATAATCGCCGCTTGCTGATAAGCGCGAGTATTAAACTCTATATTAGCCAGTTTACGGCTTTGCGAATGAGCACCATCGGCAATCACCACAAGCTTTGCGCTTAACTGCTCGCCTGAGTTCAACGTGATATTGGCAAAATCGCTTTGGTATTCAAGCTTGGCAACCGTATCAGGGCAAAACAAACTAACATCAGTACGCGTAAGTTGCTGATGAAGGCTGCGCCCAAATGGATTCACTTCGACCACATAACCAAGGGCATCATGGCCATATTCTTGGCAATCAATATGCGTTTTACCAAAATGACCACGATCAGACACAGTGACTTTTTTAATCGCTGCCGCAAATGGCGCTTGGCAATCAAACGCATTGATTGATTTTAAGTACTGAACAGACTGCTGAGCCAGCGCAATGCTTCTATCATCAAAGCTTGGGTGATAGTCTGCGCTTACTTCATTTGCTTCAATTACAGCGATTGATAACTGCTTATTGCTCTGTTTTAGGCCCAGTGCACAACTTGCACCCGCCATTCCACCGCCGATAATGACAACATCAAACTGCTTTGCCACGCTTGCTCCTAGCCTTTGTTTGCTTGCATCACTGCTTCAATGTCACCAATGGTTTTAGGAACCGAAATGGTCAGGTTTTCATGGCCATCTTGAGTGACAAGTAAGTTATCTTCGATACGAATACCGATGCCTTTATATTGCTCTGGTGCTTTTGCATCTTCGCTAATATATAAACCCGGCTCGATGGTGAGCACCATGCCCGGCTCAAATACGCGCTCTTTTTCATCAAGCTTATATTCGCCAACATCGTGTACGTCTAACCCAAGCCAGTGGCCAAGGCCATGCATGTAAAACGCTTTGCAGGCTTGGTTTGCCATTAGCTCATCAAGCTCGCCGGTTAAAATGCCTAAATCAATAAGCCCTTGCGTCAGTACCGTTGAGGCTAATTCATTGGCTTTCGATAAACTACCGCCCGGCTTTACTTGGCTAAATGCTGCTTCTTGAGCTGCTAATACAATGTTGTAAAGCGCCGCTTGTGGTTCGCTAAACTTGCCATTGATTGGGAAAGTACGTGTGATATCTGCCGCATAACCTTCTAGTTCACAGCCAGAATCAATTAACACTAAATCGCCATCTTTTAGCTCAGCATCATTTTGTGTGTAGTGCAAAATGTTGGCGTTATCGCCACTGCCGACAATCGTGCCATAAGCAGGATGACGGGCACCATTCATTGCATAATGGTGGTGAAGCTCTGCTTCTAATTGATATTCAGTTGCGCCAGGTTTGGCAAACTGCATAGCGCGAATATGGCCTTGTGCACTAATTTCGCACGCTGTACGCATAATGTTTAATTCTGCGTCAGATTTAAACAAACGCATTTCATGCACTAAACCACGAATATCTTTAATGGTATGTGGGGCTTTATAGCCTTTTTTAGGTGCGCCGCGAAGGGTGTTTAATAAATCCCAAACCTTTGCATCAAAATTTGCGTAAGTGCCTTGTGCATAAAATAAAATCTGCTGGCCGTTCACCAAATCTAATAATTGTTCATCTAGTTCACTAAGTGGGCAAGTTGCGTCGAATAAGTACTCAGATTTAGCTTTTTCGAAACCAATTCTTCGGCCATGCCAAATTTCGGCTAGTTTGTCTTTGTTACGGCAAATAAGCGTACTTGGTGTATCGCTCGACGGACAAAGCACTAAAACTGCATCTGGTTCGTTAAACCCAGTTAGATAGAAAAAGTCACTGTCTTGACGAAATGCATATTCAGTATCACGGCTGCGTGTTACTTCTCCTGCCGCAGGAATTATAGCCACGCTATTCTTATCCATCATCGCAAGCAAGCGCTCGCGGCGGGCTTTAAATTCAGCTTTATCGATTGCAATAGACGACATGCTAAACCTCTGTAATTTGATTAGTGAAGGGTCTTCTTAGGGTTTTTATCGGCTGGCTCTTTGCCTAATTCAGCAAAACATAACAGCGCAGAAACACGTACATACTCAATCACTTCGTGCAGTGCTTGGCTGTCTTCTTCGGTCTCTTCAAACATGGTGTCTAGGCGGGTAATTTCACTAAAATCGCTGATCACTTCTTTCACATCAGCAGATAACTTGCCGTAATCTTTTTGTTTTAAACCAAAACCAAGCATAAAACCCGATACCCAAGATACTAAGCCATTGGCTAAATCGATCAGTGTTTCGTCGTCGCTTGGTAAGAATAGGTCAAATTGAAATTCTTCATCGCTGAAGCTGGCAACAACCTGAGAATACACATCAGCAAAAAATGCTTTTAAATCTTTATTGAAGGCTAAGCCATCATTGAATACATCGCTTAATAAACCTAAGTATTCGTCGGCTTCGATATTGATGCCACAGGCTAATAAACCACTGATCACACCATGGGCTTCTGCTGGTGCGACAAAAATTTCATTCTTTTCTAATAACAATTGGGCTTGTTGGTAATCAGGTAACGTGCTCATAACTTTTTCTTTGTTCGGCTAAGTAACGCCATGCTACCACTCGATAAATCGCAACTCCAATTAATTGTATGATTGAGGTCAAAAAGCAATCTGAAAAGTAAATAAGCAGTTAAAGGTGGGGAAAAACTACGCGAACGATCCGCTTTTTTTGCTTCTATGGTTTAAGGATTGAAACTTGTCTTATATACTGAAGGTGTTCCCTAGGGTGCAGGAGCTTGGTTAAGTCCCTGAGCCGATAAATTTTATGTTAGGGTTTCTGTTCGTTTACTATTGTGCAAGCTCGGCATGTACCGAGAAGCCTACGGTAGACCGCAGATCCCCGCCCTGAAACCTCAAGGTTTCAGGACTGACACCGGGCACCGCATACTTGGGGAACACCAACAAGCTATCAGCTATCAGCTAT
>NZ_PNDF01000045.1:0-118728 GCF_005887195.1 Pseudoalteromonas sp. S1650
AAACGATAAATTAGAAACTAGCATAATATTTACAGCAAAAACGCGATGTGAAATCGCTGCTACACAAGCAGGTTCAGACTAAATTTAAAATCTGACGGGCTAAAGCCCGACCTACCATGTAGGTCGCTATTTATGGCGACAAGGCTCGAGGGAGATGCGCACCTCGCCTCTCGAACCTCGCACCTCGCAACTTTCCTCTTTCACCTAGTAACTCGCTAACTACCTCTAGAACCTAGCTCCTCGCCCCTAAAACCTCGCCTCTTACAATCTCTGCACCTTTACTTAGCGCACTGAGTTTGGCGCTTGCTATCTGGCGAGGGAGGGGAGCCATACCGCAGTTTGTGCATGGGTAAAGCTTGTCGGCATCAACGTATTTCAGAGCTTCGCGTAATGTGTGTGCGACCTCTTCAGGGGTTTCAATTTCATTGCTCGCTACATCAATGGCGCCAACCATCACTTTTTTTCCGCGTATCAGTGCTAATAGCTCAATAGGTACGCGAGAGTTGTGGCACTCAAGTGAAATAATATCGATATTCGATTTTTGAAGTTTTGGGAATACTTCTTCATATTGACGCCATTCATTGCCCAGTGTTTGTTTCCAATCAGTGTTAGCTTTAATGCCGTAGCCGTAGCAAATGTGTACGGCGGTTTCGCACTTTAAGCCTTCAATTGCTCTTTCGAGGCACTTAATGCCCCAGTCATTAACATCATCGAAAAACACATTAAACGCAGGCTCATCAAATTGAATAATATCAACACCTGCAGCTTCGAGCTCTTTCGCTTCTTGATTGAGGATTTTGGCAAATTCCCATGCTAGTTTTTCACGGCTTTGATAGTGGGCGTCATACAAGGTATCGATCATGGTCATTGGCCCTGGCAATGCCCATTTTATAGGTTGCTTGGTTTGCGAACGTAAAAACTTGGCGTCTTCAACAAACACGGGTTTGCTGCGTGATACTGGGCCAATCACACTTGGTACACTGGCTTCGTAACGATTACGAATGGTCACTGTTTTACGGTTCTCAAAATCAACGCCATTTAAGTGTTCGATAAAGGTCGTTACAAAGTGCTGGCGGGTTTGCTCGCCGTCGCTCACGATATCAACACCAGCTTGTTGCTGCTCTTGTAAGGCAACACGCAGCGCGTCTTGTTTGCCGTCGATAAGTTCTGCACCTTGCAATTTCCAAGGTGACCATAAGGTTTCAGGCTCAGCAAGCCAAGCTGGTTTTGGTAAACTGCCTGCTGTTGATGTAGGTAATAACTTTTTCATTTTTAATCTCATTAAATTGCGTAGTTGGCAGACCATTTTTCAAGTACTGACTGATAAGGCTTAATAAAGTGCTGCTCAGTAAATTTACCTTGCGCAATCGCCAGTCGGCTGCGCTCTTCACGGTCGTAAACGATTTGCGTGATCGAGTGATCGGCGTTTCTTAAATTTGGTTGATAGCAACTACCCGCCACAGCATTGGCGTTATAAATTTCTGGACGGTAGATTTTTTGGAATGTTTCCATAGTGCTAATCGTGCTGATCAACTCTAAGTTGGTGTAATCGTTCAGCAAGTCACCAAAGAAATAAAACGCCAGCGGAGCAACTGTGTTTGGTGGCATAAAATAGCGCACCTGCAAGCCCATTTTTTTAAAGTATTGCTCGGTTAATGAGGACTCATTTGGTTGGTACTCAACACCTAAAATTGGGTGTTGGTTTTCTGTGCGGTGGTACGTTTTGTTATCAGACACGCTTAAACAAATAACCGGTGGCTTTTTAAAGTGCTGTTTGTAAGTTTCTGAGTCAATAAAGTATTTAAAGAGTTTACCGTGTAAGTCACCAAAGTTTTCGGGAATGCTGAATTCGCTTTTCGCTTTGTTATGATCAAGCAGCAGTACGCTAAAATCATAATCGCGCACGTAAGATGAAAAGTTATTACCAACAATACCTTCGATACGTTCATTAGTTTGGTGATCAATGATATTAGTTTTTAGTACTTCAATTGACGGGAATGCCTCTGTGCTTTGTGCAATTTCTAGATCAACAGAGATGATCTCAAGCTCAACGGAGTAGCGGTCGCCTTGCGGGTTATCCCAGTTTGCTAGCGCATTAAAGCGACTATCAATCATTTTTAATGCATTACGTAAATTTTGTTGGCGACTTTCACCGCGAGCTAGGTTCGCAAAGTTTGTAGTCAGTCGTGTGCTATTTGACGGATGATAATTTTCGTCGAGGCTAATGCTTTTAATTGTAAATCTGAAGTCGTTGTTCATGGCAATGTATCCAAAAGTCCTGAGATAAATGATTGCTGCTCACCTTCCTTAAATCGCTAGGTCATTAACCTTAGGTTGCTCTGCAGCGTAAAATACCCAAACAACCTCAAGATGCGAGTTTCAGTTGGAATTAAAAGCGATTTAGACAAGGCATTGGTTGCAAGTAATAGTGGTTCTATTGTTAAAATCAATAACGCAGTATAAATCGCTTTTAAAACAACCCTTTGGGCGCTTCACAGGCACTCACTCTCATCGTTGTTACTTCTTAAAAGGGACTGCCATTCTTGCAAAGTAACGCCTTGATATTAAGCACCTGTGAAACGCTGAATTCTGCATCTTGAGGTGGCTTGGGTATCTATTTATACGTTCTTACTATCATGAAGAAAAACGTTTTTATTTCAGGTAAAACATGAGGCAGATTCATGCTGCTTTGTTGTCTTAGTTCTAAAAACAGCAACTGGGAATGAAAAAATGCTTTAAAGTTATTTTGGACGTCTAGATTTCTAAAGTTATATGTTGAAGTTGCAGTAATTTCATATAAAACGTGAGTAATATTCACTAGTTAACAGGACTTTTGAGAGCAACCCCGTACTTTATTGTTGTTATACTCGGTTTCACAAATCAACAACACAGACAAATACAATGAATGAATTAATCGTGCTTATTATCGCTTGCGCCATACTTGGTAGCGGGGTTGGCTTTTTAGCTGGGCTGTTAGGAATTGGTGGAGGCCTAGTGATCGTGCCTATATTAAGCATGATCTTGCTGTATTTTCAGGTGTTACCCGCAGAGCAAGTGGTGCTGGTGGCGATTGCTACATCGCTCGCCTCAATTCTTTTTACTTCAACGTCATCAGCTATCGCTCACCACAAAAATGGTAATGTGCCTTGGCAATTGGCTCCGTGGGTAATGACAGGGGTTGCACTAGGCGCACTTATCAGTGGCTTTTTGGCTTCGCTATTACCCGCAAATGTGGTGCGAATTGTATTCGCTGTGAGTGTGGTGCTTATTGCATTAAAAATGATTTTCAGCAGTAAAAACGACAGCCAAACATCACGAACGCTACCTAATAAAGGCCTTTTGACACTTTATACAACCATCACAGGGGGTCTATCTGCCATGATAGGTATTGGCGGTGGTGCGGTACTTGTGCCGCTACTGACGTTTTTCTCGGTTGATATGAAAAAAGCCATTGGCTGTGCTTCGGCGTGCGGTATTGTCATTGCGCTATTTGGCTCTGTGGGTTACATCAGCTCAGGCAGTCAGTACTTTACATTAAAAGAGGGCTTTGCTGGTTTTGTTTATTTGCCAGCCTTGTTTGGCATTGTGTGTACTTCGTGGTTTACTGCGCCATTAGGTGCAAAAGCAACGCATCATTTACCCGTCTCTACTATTAAAAAAATATTTGCTGGGCTGTTGGTTATTATGGCTGTGAATATGCTTACAAAATAGTGTTAACTTATTAATTCGACAACACGAAAGTCGTTTGTTAATGTCAGTTAAGTAGTAATTAGGCTGCTTAACTGCGCGCTTATTTTGGCTTTAGGCGCTAATAAAGGATTCATTTTTTAAGGAACCTGTTATGGATCGTCGGTGCTCTCTAGCAAGTAAAAAAACGCTAAGCTCTTTATTTGTTGCTCTATCAATGTTGGCTTTGCCAGTGACTGCTGAGCCTATAAAGCCACTCGAAACTCACCACGCTTTAATGGGCCAAGTTCTCAATGCACACCAACAAGCTCCCCTTACAGGTTTTGCACTTCATGTGATTGTTGATGATGGACATGCTTTTTCAACGGTAAAGCAAAGTAAAGAAAATGCGCCGCAAGTTATTAACCCCAACAGTTTATTTAGAATTGCCAGCGTGACTAAAACCTTCACTGCAGCAACGGTGCTACGTTTGCAGGAAGAAGGTAAATTAAACCTTGATACAACACTTGATAAGTTAATTTCTGACGACTTTTTTGCGCTTCTTGAAAGCGATGGCTATGTCCTTGATAAAATGACGCTTAAGCAAGTGCTGAGTCATACAGCAGGGCTATACGATCACGCTCAAAGCGATCAGTATTTAGCTGGCATAATGGCAAATCCGCAGCAAGATATTACGATGCGCGAGCAAATTAAAGGGTGTGTAGAGTGGGGCGACCCAGTTGGCAAACCTGGCGAGCTTTTTTCATATTCAGATACCGGATATGTGTTACTCGGCCATATTATTGAAAGAGTGACAGATTTACCCTTGCCTGAAGCGGTTCGTAAATACTTAAGTTTCGACAAAAATCATATCGAAAATGTGATCTGGGAACGGGGTGATTCGGTTGCTGTAGATGAGTCTCGTCGCGTACATCAATACTTGCACGGCACCGACACCTTTAATTGGAGCCCAACAGTCGATTTATATGGTGGCGGTGGGCTTGTGGCCAGCCCTATCGGTATGGCTAAATTTTATCAGGCTTTATTTTCAGGGAAGGTCTTTAAACACCCAGAAACGCTCAAACTCATGCTCTCTAATAAAGGCTTACCTGCAGGTAGCCCTTATCGTTTAGGTGTATTTGCAAAAGAATATAACGGCACTTTGGTTTATCAACATGGTGGCTTTTGGGGCACTTTGGTGATGTATGAGCCAACAACACAGGTGGTGGTCGCAGGAGCTGTTACTCAGCAGAAAGACTACGCCCAACTTGAAAAAGTGATGAGTGACTACCTCACCCTACAGGCAAATTAGCTTCACAAAGCTAATTAATGCTTTACTTGTATGCGCTTATGGGCGGGAGAAACACCCGTCCAGCTACTGTAAGCACGAACAAACGAATTTGTTTCGCTAAAACCGAGTAAAAAGGCGATTTCGATAATTGGTAACTCAGTTTGCATTAAGTAGTGCTGCGCAAGATCTTCTCGTACTTGTTGTAAGACTTTTTGATAACTTTGCTTTTCAGCTGTTAGTTTTCGTTGTAGAGAGCGTTTGCTTAGTGCCAGCTCTGAGGCAACATGCTCAATGTTACTTTGCCCTTGAGGTAGGGATTTAAACAAAATACTTGATACCTTGTCAGTAAGGCTTTGTTCGCTGATAACATCTTGCAGCTTACGTTTTAAATCTCCCTCAAAGCATGACAACATCACCTGATTACTGGTTAAAAATGGCGCTTTTGCATCTTCTGCTAAAAATGTCACGCTAGGGGTACTCCCCACTTTCAACGGGCAACCAAAGTAGGCTTCGTATTCCATAAGCTTTTCAGGTAGCTCTGGCACAATAACCGTAACAGGGTTAATTTGTTTTCGAGTAGCAAGGCGAGTTAATTGTGTAAAAAATACCAGTTCAGCCAAGCTGTAGCACTTGGGCAGCGTATCAATAAAACCATAACAGCTTACTTGGGCTTTTGTATGAGTATTGGTAATTTCAAGTGCTAGCTCCATAGGGCCAATTAGTGGTTTGTACTGTTGTAACCTCGCTAAAGCAGCATTTAAGTTTGGGCTACAAATCGCGGCAAAAATTGGTACGTCAAATGATTCTATTGTCATGACTTCGGCAAGTTTTAAGGGTAACTCAATGCCGTTTGCTGCTGTCTCTACACCCTGCCATAATTGGAAGTATTGAGCGGGCGTTAAGTATACTTTATCTTGAGAGAATAAACCTGAAGGCAACTGGGCATAAGCCAGTGCCTCTTCTAGGTTGATTTCTAAATCATTGAGTAATACTTGCCAGTTGGGAGGGATCAAAAACTTGCTGGCTCGTTTCATATTAGTTTCCGCTTTTTTCCATAAACTGACGAGAAATTTTTAACACAGTTTTGCGAGGCAATAAAGGGATCACCCAATTGAGCATAAATTTAAGCGGCGCTTCATTAAAAGCAATTAACTGACCTTTTTGCATTGCCTTGTAACCACACAGTGCCACAGAATGCGCTGATTTAGCATTCTTCCAAGCATCTACCCCTTGTAGATCACCTGCTTCAACAAAGCCTGTTGCTACTGTTCCTGGGCATAACGCGGTGACCGTAATGTTTTTATCTTTTACTTCTTCTGCAATTGCTTGACTGAATGAAGTCACAAACGCTTTCGTTGCATAATATACCGCTTGCAGTGGGCCTGGCATAAAGGAAGCTGTAGACGAAATATTTAAAATTTTGCCACGATTTCGCTCAACCATGCCTTGTAAGTAATAGTGGCTTAGGTTTGTTAATGTCACAATATTAAGTTGCATCATCGTTTGTTCTGCACTGAGATCACGCTCATGAAACTTGCCATGTCCGCCAATGCCTGCATTATTCACCAAAATATCTATGTGCAAACCAAGTGCCTCAGTACGTGTAAAAACATACTCAGCTGAATCTGGCTTAGATAAATCGGCAGCAATAACCGTAACCTTTACGTTGTGTTTTGATTCAAGCTGTTGCTTAAGATCATTCAGTTTGTCTTCTGAACGAGCTACCAGCACTAAATTATCGCCATGCTGTGCGTGAATATGCGCAAGTTCTAAACCAATCCCGTTTGAGGCGCCAGTGATCAATGCTGTTGCTGTCATATTTGTACTCCATTAATTTGAGCTGTTGTTTTGTTATATGCATGGTAGGCCATCTATTGGTGCCACATGACATCAGATCGCGCCATCGTTATTGCAAAACGCGCCATTTATAAAATTCAGCTTGCAAATGGTATATAACAAAAATATTATATAATGAAATTGTTATGGAGTAAGCCGTGAAAGTCCTCTTTTTATGTACAGAAAATTCAGCCCGTTCAATTATGGCTGAAGCATTGCTTAAACATCATGGTAAAGGTGAGTTTGAGGTATTTAGTGCGGGCACAGAACCTTATGCGGTAGACCCTCGTACGCTTGCTACGATTGAGCATTTTGGCCTAAAAACCGATGACTTACACTCAAAGCACTTAAATGATGTAACTAACCTGCATTTTGATTATGTCATTACATTGTGCGACAAGGCAGCTAAAGAATGTGCAAATCGTGTTGATGGCACACATTGTTTAGGCTGGGACTTTGTTGATCCAAAAACTCGCCCTGAACCTCATGCCTTTGAAAAAACCTTGCAAGAGATCAATGAGCGAATTAAGCAGTTTGTGCAATCCCATAACAAAGAAAAACCAGTATCGATTTCGCCAACTACATTTTATAAAGCGCTTGCAGATGATATTCGTTTAAAAAGCTTATTGCTTATCGCTGTTGAGCAAGAGGTTTGCGTATGCGAACTAATGACGGCACTTAACGAGCAGAGCCAACCAAAGGTTTCAAGGCATTTAGCGCAACTTAAAAAGCAGGGCATTTTGTCGGATAGAAAACACCAGCAGTGGGTGTTTTACTCTTTAAACCCGACTCTACCTATGTGGATGAAACAAACAATTACCTCGACCGTGGTAAACGAACCAAATTTCATAGAAAACGAGTTAGCAAGGCTAAATGCGATGGGCGATGATCGCCCAACCCGTGTTGCTCGTTGCTGCAATTAAGGACTAAAAATGGGTGTTTTTGAACGGTATTTATCTGTATGGGTTGCTGCTGCTATTGCCATTGGTGTGGCGCTTGGGGTGATGTTTCCACCTTTATTTGAGCTAATAGCGAAAGCCGAAGTGGCGCATGTAAACATTGTTGTTGCACTGTTTATTTGGGTAATGATCTACCCGATGATGGTGCAAGTTGATTTTTCAACGATTAAAGAAGTCGGTAAGAATCCAAAAGGGCTGATGCTCACTTTAATCATTAACTGGCTAATCAAACCGTTTTCAATGGCCGCATTAGGTTGGTTATTTTTTGAAGGGTTATTTGCTGATTTTGTTAGCCCTGAAACGGCGCAAGAATATATTGCAGGGATGATTTTACTCGGTGTTGCACCTTGTACGGCAATGGTGTTTGTGTGGTCACAACTAACCAAAGGCGATGCAAATTATACCTTAGTGCAAGTATCTGTGAACGACATCATTATGATTTTTGCTTTTGCACCTATTGCGGGGTTATTGCTGGGTGTATCTGATATTCATGTGCCTTGGCTTACACTAATGATTTCGGTTGTGTTGTATGTATTACTGCCACTTATTGCTGGTGTATTAACACGAAAAGCTCTTAATAATTCAGCGCAAAATGAAGCTGCTGTGCAGTCATTTTTAGAGAAAGTTAAACCTTACTCAGTTATTGGTTTACTGGCCACAGTGGTCTTGCTATTTGGGTTTCAGGCCAACACGATTTTAGCCCAACCGCTTAACATTGTACTGATTGCCATTCCGCTTGTTTTGCAAACCTACGGTATTTTTGCAATCACCTATTTCATTGCGTTAAAGCTTAGGCTTAAGCACAACATTGCAGGGCCAGCCTGTTTAATTGGTACCTCTAACTTTTTTGAGTTAGCGGTCGCAGTGGCTATTTCATTATTTGGTTTGCACTCGGGTGCAGCATTAGCAACCGTTGTTGGGGTGTTGGTCGAAGTACCTGTGATGCTGTCGTTGGTTGCAATCGTTAATAAAACAACACATTGGTTTAAAGAGTAATTGGGGAATCATAATGCAATCACATCCATTTGATATTTTACAGCTAGAAACTGGGGCATTTATTTTTACCCCTTGCCCTGGCACAAAAGGCGTTGGCTTATCACAGTCTGTTGCTGAGTTAAAAGCGGCAGGTGCAAAAGCCATTATTACGCTAATGTACGATGAAGAGCTTGTTAAAAATGGGGCGCAGCAGCTTGTAATCGAATGTGAGCAAGCCGGCCTTAGCTGGTTTCAGTTACCTATTTTGGATGATGACGCGCCAAACGAAGCGTTTAGTCTCGCTTTCAACAAACACCTCAACGACATTCTTGCCATCATAAAAAGTGGTGGTAGCGTGGCTGTACATTGTAAAGGCGGCTCAGGCCGTACAGGCTTAGTTATTGGTTTATTAATGCATGAGCTTGGCTATGCTAAAAACGACATAGTTACTCAAGTGCAGGCTATTCGCCCTAAATCGTTGCATAACCCAGTACAACGTTCATTTTTCGACAATTTTCAAAAAGTAGGAGCTTAACAATGGCAATTAAAGTAGGCATTAATGGTTTTGGCCGTATGGGTCGTTTATCGCTAAGAGCAGCGTTTGCATGGGACGACGTTGAGTTTGTGCAAATTAATGACCCAGCGGGTGATGCAGCTACACTGGCTCACTTACTAAAGTATGATTCGGTACACGGTATTTGGCCTCATGAGGTTGAAAGTAACGACAATGCTGTGATTATCGATGGCCACGAAATTAACGTTACGCAAAATAAAGCGATTGCAGACACTGATTGGTCTGGTTGCGATATCGTTATTGAAGCCTCAGGTAAAATGAAAAAAACCGAATTACTGCAAGCCTACCTTGATCAAGGTGTGAAAAAAGTTGTTGTCACTGCGCCTGTAAAAGAAGACGGCGTGTTGAACGTTGTAATGGGTGTAAACGATGATTTATATGATGTACAGCAGCACGATATTGTGACTGCAGCATCATGCACTACCAACTGTTTAGCGCC
This sequence comes from Pseudoalteromonas sp. S1650, assembly GCF_005887195.1. NCBI lineage: Bacteria > Pseudomonadati > Pseudomonadota > Gammaproteobacteria > Alteromonadales > Pseudoalteromonadaceae > Pseudoalteromonas > Pseudoalteromonas sp. S1650. Next base: position 9,741 of record NZ_PNDF01000045.1, read on the forward strand.
TGTGGTTAAAGTTCTGCAAGAAAAAATTGGTATCAAACATGGTTCAATGACGACCATTCACGATATTACTAACACGCAAACTATCTTAGATGCGCCCCATAAAGATTTACGCCGTGCTCGCGCATGTGGAATGAGCTTAATTCCAACTACAACCGGCTCTGCAACGGCGATCACACATATTTTCCCTGAACTTAAAGGCAAATTAAACGGCCACGCAGTTCGTGTGCCATTAGCAAATGCATCAATCACTGACTGTGTGTTTGAAGTTGAAAAGCCGACCACTGCTGAGCAAATTAACCAATGGATGCAAGAAGCTGCAGAGGGCGAGCTAAAAGGCATTTTGGGCTATGAAGAAAAGCCACTTGTTTCTATCGATTACAAAACTGATCCACGCTCAAGCATTGTTGATGCGTTATCAACCATGGTTGTCAACGAGACTCAAGTTAAGCTGTATGTTTGGTACGATAACGAATGGGGTTATGCAAACCGCACCGCCGAACTTGCCCGTAAAGTTGCGCGATCACTACAAGGTTAAAAGTAATGACGCGTTTGGCTAATCTTCCCGCTGATATAAAGCAGTACTTAATTGTCACCGGGAATTACTGGGCATTTACGCTAACAGATGGCGCATTGAGAATGTTGGTGGTACTGCATTTTCATGCGCTTGGCTACTCGCCTTTGAGTATTGCCATGCTGTTTTTGTTTTATGAGATTTTTGGTGTTGTCACTAACTTAGTGGGCGGCTATTTAGGCGCAAGGCTTGGTTTAAACAAGACCATGAACATTGGCCTTGCCATACAGGTTGCAGCCTTGTTCATGCTGGCAGTCCCTCCTGAATGGCTGAGTGTTGCCTATGTGATGATGGCGCAGGCGCTGTCGGGCATTGCCAAAGATCTCAATAAAATGAGCGCTAAAAGCTCAATTAAAATGCTGGTTGCCAGTGGCCAAGAAGGCACCTTGTTTAAATGGGTAGCGATACTAACAGGCTCTAAAAACGCCTTAAAAGGTGTGGGCTTCTTTTTAGGTGGCTTACTACTGACATTAATGTCGTTTAAAGGCGCAATGTTAACCATGGCTGCCACCTTGCTGGTGGTGTGGTGTTTTAGTATTTATGCACTTAAAAATGATTTAGGCAAAGCTAAAAACAAACCTAAGTTTAACGAGATATTTTCAAAGAGTAGTTCAATCAATATCTTGTCGGCCGCTAGGTTGTTTTTGTTTGGTGCGCGTGATGTTTGGTTTGTAGTTGCACTTCCGGTGTTTTTATCACAAGCCTTTGATTGGGATCACTGGACTGTGGGTGCCTTCTTAGCGAGTTGGGTCATTGGCTATGGAGCTGTGCAATCTTTTGCTCCCAAAATCATTAAGCTCAATAAGCAAACATCACCAAGCGCAGAAACAGTTAAGTGGGCATCCTTGCTTGCTGTAGTCACCTTAGCCATTGCCCTTGCTATTGGCTTTGAGTGGGCTGTAAAACCAATGCTGATAGGCGGGTTGATGTTATTTGGTGTGTTATTCGCGATTAACTCATCTTTGCACAGCTACTTGATTGTGAGCATGGCTGACGCCGATGGCGTATCACTTGATGTTGGGTTTTACTATATGGCTAATGCCATGGGTCGCTTAATTGGCACTGTGTTGTCGGGCTTAGTGTTTCAGCTTTATGGCTTAGCAGCTTGTTTAGCTATCTCACTGTTATTTATTGTAATTACCGCCCTTATATCGACTAAATTGCCAAAACAAATTTAGTTGAATCTAAACACGCCCTATAAAGGTAAGCTTTCTTGCTTACCTTATTTTCTTAAATTATTTTGCAAAAATATTTGACCTGTCTACAGCTTTACACTTCATACTTATTGTATTCAAAAGCCTTATAGGCCTATTTCATCATGTATTTAATTTCAGAGTTAGCTGCAAAGCTGGGTTTGTCGCGCACGGCTGTGTTGTATTACGAGAAGCTTAAAATCATTCAGGGCCGCAGGCTTGCAAATGGTTATCGCTATTACAGCGAGGCTGATTTACAACGCTTGGTTTTGATCCAGCAGTTACAAAGCGCGGGGTTAACCTTAAAAGAATGTCAGAGCTGTTTAGATGTAGAGCTAGATAAAGCGATTTTGCAACAGCGCTTAGCGCAACTTGAAGCTGAAATTACCGCTAAGTTACAAGCCAAAGATTTATTACTGAGTTTGCTTGGCGAACGCTCTCAAAAACACTTACATGATGAGCTGAATAAGCGTGCGCCAAGTGCGCATTTAAATTGGTTGTTAAAGCAAGGATACACAGAAAAAGAGGCATTGCGGCTTCGTTGGTTATCAAAAGATATGAGTGACCATGAAAGCTACATGCACGATTTTATGACTGTGTTTGAGCCATTAGAGCGATGGGGGCCTGGTAGCGAAGAAGCTACATTAAAAGCCATTGCTGCTGTTCCTAACAATGCCAACCAAATTTTAGAAATTGGCTGTGGTAAAGGCTCATCAACATTACTAATCGCCAAGCAAACTGATGCCAAGATCACAGCTTTAGATAATGAGTCATCGGCACTTGCTTATTTAGAGGAGCGATTGCACAAAGAGCAATTGGATGAGCTCGTGTCTTTGACGTGCGCATCGATGACAGCACTGCCTTTTAAAGCAAATTCATTCGATGTTATTTGGGCAGAAGGGTGCGTGTATGTCATGGGGATGCAAAGCGCATTATCAAGCTGGAAACCGTTTCTTCGCCGTGATGGGGTGATTGTGGTCAGTGATTTAGTTTGGCTTAACAGCCAGCCTGAAATGGCGGTTAAAGAGTACTGGCAAGCGAATTACCCAGATATGCAATCAATCGAAAGCCGCATAGCCTTATTTGATGAGCTTGGTTATGAGCTTATAGAGCAGTTTTCGCTGGATCAGCAAGCTTGGAAAAACTATTGGCAACCACTCAAGGCGCGCCTTGCTGAGTTAGCGCCATCGATAAGTGAGTCTCAAGCTGTGAAAGACATACAAACAGAAATTGCCCTTTACGAAAATGAAACCGGGCAAAACTTTACTTATCACTATTTTATTTTAAAACTTAAGGAGTCTAAGTGAATTTTTCAATTTACGAACAGAGCCAAAAAAACGAGATTATTGCGCTTTACTTGGCAACATTTAGTGCATCAGAGTCAAAACAAGAAGGCGAGCAAGTTGCCCGTTTAGTCACTGACTTTTTAGCTGAGCCATATCCATCAACTGATTTATATGTGTTTGTCGCGACAGATGAGCAACGGATCGTGGGCGCTATCGTGCTGTCGCGTTTACAGTTTGCGCACGCTAAAGAGGTGTTTTTACTCTCACCTGTTGCAGTGGCAACGAATTGGCAGGGACAAGGCATAGGACAAAAGCTGATCCAATTTGGCTGCGATAAGTTAGCTGAACAAAATGTCAGCCTAGTGATGACCTATGGTGACATCAACTTTTATGGAAAAGTCGGTTTTTCCGTTGTGAGTGAAGAAATTATTCAAGCTCCTCATAGCTTATCATACCCAAAAGGCTGGCTTGTTAAACCGGTTTTAGATGACGAAATTTTGCCAATTACTGGTAAGCCAAGTTGCCTAAAACCACTCGATAATCCACAGCTTTGGTAAACACTATGCAAACACCTTCACTGATAGAATTAGGCATGCGACCTTTCTTTCAACAACAGTTGAGTTTAGATGAGCTGGAAAACAGCCATTTAGGACGTGTTGTTGAGCATAACAAAACAGAGGTCGTTTTCAAAAATGGTTAATACTGTTCAAAAGCAAAATAGGTCAATTAAAAAGACTCAAGAGTGACCGCTAGTTGGATGTTGCTAAGCGTGTTTTTGCAACGAAAATAATGAGCCAAATAGCAACAACGGTTTCCAGCCAAATTAATACATGCATTGCGGTTGTCATAACGTTATCGCTATCAACCGCATAATGCAGTACCGATAACATGTTCATCGCAGCATAAAGATGGAGCAGCCACATGGCGTGTTTAATGCGTTGCTTAGCTAAACAGAGCAGCGCATATAAGCCAACAAAAGTCATGATAAACCAAAAGTAGTCGACCACGTTTGCTGCAAGCCAATCAGGTTCAGGATAGTGCTCAAAATACATAATATTGTGCACATAATGCAAAATACTGGCGATAAAGTTCGCGAGTACAATAAAGAGTAAACGAGCGTGTTGTTTAAATAGCACTGCTTTGTTTGGCATTATGAGTCTCATTTAACGCGGTTAATATGTCATGCCAAATTGCTTGATTATGTTTTCTGAAATAGCCAAAGTGGCCTACTTTTTTAGCGGGTAATTGTGCAGATTGATAACGCTTAAAAGCAATTGGGTGTTTGCTGGTTACATTGCGCCAAAAGTTATGCACGTTTTGCTCGGTACAGATTTCATCATCGTCAGCGGTAAAGACATAGGTAGGAATATCAAAGTTTTTATAGGTACCTTCGGCAATCGATTTACCGTAAAATTTATTCGAGAAAAACAACTGCTTTTCTCTACACCACGCTGACCATTCACGCGTAAAGCCAACGGGTAAGTCTTCCATAAAATTCATTTTTTTAGCAGGCACGTATTTAAATAATGCCCCCGTAATCGGCGAAAATAAACGAAAGAAGAAGTTAGCTTTAATACGGTAACCGGTTGGCATATAACCAAAGTATCCGGCAGAAACTGCAACCGCAACAAGGGCATCAAGCTTTTGGTAATTGGCAGCTAAACCTATTTGCTGACCGCCAGCACTATGACCAACGCAATAAAGTGGCAGAGAAGGATTGATGCTTTTAGCTTTATCAATCATGGCAGGCATATCAAAGCGGCCAATGTCTGAATATTGATAAATACAGCCTTTTAACTGGCTTGTTTTCGATTCGCAAAAGCCACGGTAATTCCAAACAACCACATCGAAACCTTGGCTGACTAAGAACTCCGCAAACGGTAAATAGTAGGTGGTTTTTGTTGCTGTACCTGGGTTTAATAGCACCGTTGCTTTAGGGTTGTTGGCCGCAAAATGAGTGCCATTTAAAGTGACGTTATCGGCTGTTTTAACACTAATCGATGTATTCATTTTTTTATTAGTATTGATAGAAGAATGCGTTGAGCATAAACTGTGGAGCTTACTCTACAGTCAAGCGTATTTTTATGAAAACCAAGCAAGTCACGCAATTAACCGGCCTCACAAAAGACACCATTCGTTTTTATGAAAAAGAGCAGTTGATCCCGCCACCTTCAAGAGATGTGAATGGCTATCGTATTTATAGTGAAAAAACAGTTGAGCAGCTCAACATGATCACAATGGCTAAAAACCTAGGCTTCACTTTAAAAGAGATTAAAGATCTCACACAGCTACTTGGCAAAAACAACTTAACTCAGCAAGCTATGGCCGCCAAATTGATTGAAAAAAGTAAAGAAATAGACGCCAAAATCACTGAGCTGACGAACATAAAAACCTTAATCGACCATGCGTTAAAAGGCATGTGTGAGTATAAAGATAAGTTAAGCTAATCACGTTTGGCATATAACTAGCTCTAAATAAAATAGTTTTGAATTGGTCTTTATTGCTGGTGCTATATAAATGATTCAATGTAAAGCAATCAATTCTACGCGATATAAAATCGTCGCTACAATTTTGCTAACTTGCTAAAAATTCATTTTTTAGCCATGCGATCAATTGTTGAATGCTGGTATGCTTTAATTTGTCAGCTTTGCAGGCATAGAAAAATGACTGCTGCGGATGGATTACTGCACTGCCTAGCTGCACTAATTCGCCATATTCGAGCTTTTCTAAAACAAATTGCTTATGGGTAACCAGTAGGCCAAGTTCTCTCGTTACAGCTTGCAATGCTTGAGCTGTGGTTTCAAAAGAGCGGTTTTTCTGTGCTTTAGGGCTGGCAATGTGGTTATGCTCTGCCCAAATCTGCCAGTTATTGTTTCTGCGTGCATTAAGCACTTGAATGGCGGGAAAGCGGTTTAATAGTTCATTGATGTTGTTTGTAGTTTCTGGCTTTAATAATGACGGGCTGCAAACTAAAACAAGTTCATCATCTGCTAATTTCTCACAGTGGTACTTTTGCCAATTTTGCGGATCGCCCTGAAAAATAGCCATATCGATATTGCGTCTTTCGAGATCAACATCACCTACAAAGTTTGATAAGCGAATATCTAACTCAGCATAACAATTTTGTAGCTTATCAACTCGTGGTATCCACCAATGTAATGCCAAAGAATTCACCATGTTGAGTGAAATTGAATGATGATCTTTGTCTTTATTTTTAACCTCTTCGCTTGCTGAAATGATGGCCTGAACGGCGGGCGAAACGCGCTGATAATAAAGTTTCCCAGCATCATTTAAATACACTTGTCTGCCAACCCTATCGAAAAGTTTTACCTCAAGCTGTTGCTCAAGAGACTTGATAGCTTGGCTGATAGCCGAGTGACTAACGTGAATTGAATCTGCGGCTTTAACCATGCTGCCAGTCTCTGCAACAGCAATGAAACTGTATAAGGATTTGAGCGGGATATTGTGTTTCATGTGTTAGTTTTTCTTACATATTAATGCGGTTTTATTCGCTTTTTTATAATTTCAGCAGAGCGTATCGTGAGTGTCATCTACTCGCTTTATAAACAATGTAAATGAATATTAGTCACCGCTCTAGTGCGTTAATGCTGCTATCTACCCTCACTCTAGCACTGAATGGACTGGTTACCCAGCTGTTAACCCCCATGCTGCCAATTATTTTACTGTTATTCTTAAGGTTGCTCTTACCTGGTTGTTTAATGTTAGCAACAGCGCGAGCACGGTTTTGGCATTATGTTAGTTTTTCTGCATTAAAAAATGTGATGCTACGCGCTGTTTTTATCACCTTGTGCCAAGGGTTTTTTATTTTAGCGCTTTACAAACTTACGTTAATTGAGGCGGTTGTGTTATTTAGCACCGGGCCTTTGTTTATCCCACTGCTTGAAAGTGTGGTGTATAAGCGAGAAATCGACTTGTTTGTCGTGCCGACTTTGTTGTTAATGATGATAGGGCTGATCATTCAAAGTATGACCGACCAAGGGATTACGTTACGTTGGGAGCTATTAATTGGTCTGGCGGCTGGCTTTTTTAATGCTTGCTCGCAATTGTGTTTATTTCAAATTAGTAAAGAGAAAACCCCGGTTCTGGTTGCCAATGGTTTTTGCTTTTTAATTGCAGCACTATTCAGTATGCTATTTTTCATTCTGCCGCTGTTTGTTGGAGGGCTAAATGCTGAACTCGCAGCAGGCAGCTTGGTGTTTGAGAGTGCTTGGTTATTATTAGGCTTATTAGTGTTATTAGCGGTATTTAGTAGTGCTACGCAATACTTTAGAAGCTCTGCATATAAACTAGTTACTACCGGCTCTGAACTAGCGCCGCTGATTTATACGTCAGTGGTGTTTTCATACCTTCTTCAGTTAACCATTCTAGATAGCCCGGTAAATGGGCAGCAATTAGTTGGGATTAGTTTTATTGTTATTGCTTGTTTAATGCAAACAAAGCGAAACCGCAGTTAAGTTTCGCTTTCATCACTGTTTTCTTGTAACTTACTGAGCAACAAAAATAATAAGTAGGTTGTTATGTCTGGGTATGCTTTTGTTAGGCAAGGAGTAAAGCCATTTTTAATTGTGGTATTGTTGTTCGTTATTTATATATATTCTTCACGAGAAGCTGCAATCTTTGCAACCAATTCAGAGTCATCAAATGATACAACAGCTTCGCAGCACGTTGAGGCACAAGTAAACATATCAGCCACAAAGCCTGATACGAGTTTGTTACCTGATGAATCTGCTGAGCAAGTGAGTGAAGCCAATGATAGCCGTGAATTTATTATCAAAAATGCACCGAAATGGCGTTTTGATGGTGTGTTTATTGACCATTTTACTGAGCTAAAGCAACGCGCTAAGCAAGGTGATGCTGAGGCTAACTATCTCATCGCACAAAATCTTAAGTATTGCTTTAATGCTCCTTTAGATGCTGAGGCGCTTGAGGCAACATTAGCCGAAAGCTATGAGTTTAGCGATGCTGGTGATACGCAAAACCGTGTTTTTGAAAAATATGAGTATTGCCAAGGGTTAGATTTAGCAACGCGGCGGTCTTTTTACCGTTATTTGGCAATGGCAGCAGAACAGGGCTCTGCCTTTGCGCAGCAAACGTTTGCTGGGCTAACTCCCGAATTTTACATGAAGTCGCAATTTCCTGAGAAGTTGTCACGTGCCGAGTTCATCAAAAATCGTGATGGTTTTAAAGAGCGTAAAACCGTATTTTTAGAGCAAGCAGCGAAGCAGGGCAGTGAACAAGCGCTGATGAGTTTAGCGAGCATGTATTACAGCGAACAAGTTGGTGAGCATAGTGCAGCAAAAGCCTACGCTATAAATCGACTCATTATGGAAATCACGCAAAATAACGATGTGTATAATCGTTATGCGTGGTTTGATCAAAGACAATACCCGACACTTTCAGATGAAGAGCTGAGTATCGCGAACAATTTGTTTGATCAATGGCTTTTGCAAATAAAGCAAAATGGTACATTATATCTAAAGCACTGAGTACCCAAAGAATTAATAACCCAAAGCAAGGATGGCAATGATGTTTGAACCAAACTATGCAAGTTACACTCTTGAAGAGTTGTGAACATTGTGAAGTTACAGGGATTGTTGTAGAACATTTGAGCTTCTAAATAACAAGTAAAAAAGGAACAATTAGAGCTTTAATTGTATGACTTTTAGTTATATAGTCTTTACCTAACCTTAGGGGAGTAGTCTCTTAGATTAAGATGAACGTCAACAGTCTCCGAACCAATGTTCGTGGCGTTCATGTCCGCAAGCCGGATTGACAAGACCTAAGGCACGTATTGGGTTCAATGGGCGACCTTGATGCGTGTCTTATTGTTCTTCGCCCTAAGGAACCGTCTCGTGCTTGTTACATTTCTAGACCATTTATATGGTTATTTCTGTCCTCTTAAATCGGTTTATTTATCACATTTTGCTTTGCAACGCTTCTGTTGGAGAGCACTATGACCTTGTTTATCCTTGCCATTTTAGTTGGTTTTGTATTGCTGATTTGGAGCGCTGATCGCTTTGTTGATGGTGCAGCTGTAAGCGCAAAATATGCAGGTATGCCTAGTTTACTCATTGGTATGATTGTGGTTGGGTTTGGTACGTCAGCTCCTGAGATGTTGGTATCGGCCATGGCTGCTGCTGATGGCAGCCCAGAGCTTGCTTTAGGTAATGCGCTGGGGTCAAACATTGTCAATATTGGGCTTATACTAGGAATAACAGCGCTGATTGCCCCGATTGCTGTTCACTCTAATATCGTTAAAAAAGAACTCCCATTATTGCTTGTGGTGAGTGTGCTATTTGCATTACTGATTGTTGATGGTGGCTTATCACGTTTTGACGCAGGTGTATTGTTACTTGGCTTTTGCAGTTTTATGGGGTGGAGTATTTATTCTGGCCTTAAAAGCAAAAATGACAGCTTAGCAACAGATGTTGAGCAAGAACTTAACGTGCAAACAATGTCACTTAAAGCGGCTATTATCTGGCTAATTGTTGGGCTTGTAGTTCTCATTGCAAGTTCAAGGTTATTGGTATGGGGGGCAGTCAGTATTGCTGAGATTATGGGCATTAGCGACCTCATAATAGGTCTCACAATCGTGGCACTTGGCACTTCGCTCCCTGAACTTGCAGCTTCAATTGCCGCAGCCAGAAAAGGTGAACACGACATTGCCATTGGTAATGTGATTGGCTCAAACATATTTAATATCTTGGCCGTCACAGGTATTGCAGGAATGATAGCGCCTGCTGTTAACCTTTCACCGGATCTATTATCGCGAGATTGGCTGGCGATGCTCTCTCTTTCAATTTTTTTATTAATTTTTGCTTATGGGCACCGAGGTATTGGCAGGGTAAATCGCGCTGAAGGTATTGGTTTATTGCTGATTTTTATTGCCTATAACGCATGGCTTTTCTTTTCAATTTATCAATAAATGCAATTTCGAATTTAAAAAAATCAAGGATCTTTATGAAACAAACCCTCAATGAATTTTGGCTCAATAACTCAGAAACAATCATAGCGCTAGGGTATAAATTGATACTCGCAATTGTTATTTTAATTGCCAGTGCAGTACTTGCTAAGTCAGTGAAAAAGGCTATCAAAAACTCCAACGCGACGCTTAAAAAAGTTGATAATACCCTGCTGCCTATTTTGTCGTCTGTGGCAGGCTATGCGGTGTATATTATTGGCGGGGTATTTATTTTAGATATCTTTGGCGTGAATACGGCAAGCCTTATTGCCCTAATGGGGGCGGCAGGTTTGGCGATAGGTTTAGCCCTTAAAGACACTTTAAGTAATATTGCAGCAGGCATGATGTTACTTATATTAAGGCCGTTTAAAGTTGGTGACTTTGTTGAAATAGGCTCGATGCAAGGTACTGTCTCTGAGGTAAACCTATTCACCAGTGTTTTTCAAACCATTGATGGTCTTTATATCGCATCACCTAATGGCATAGTGTGGGGAAATAATATTAAAAATTTCACCCGAAATGGCAAACGCCGAATGGATATTGTTGTGGGTATTTCATATGCCGATTCAATCGATGATGGCTTTGCGGTGCTAAAAGATATTGCCGCGAACGAAAGCCGTTTACTGAGTGAACCGGCGGCGCAAGTGATGGTGACAGCCATGGCTGAGAGCTCGGTGAATATTCAGCTAAGAGCATGGGCTAAAAATGAAGACTATTGGCAAACCTATTGGGATTTAAACAAACGTGTCAAAGAGTCAATCGAGAAAGCAGGCCTGACAATTCCTTTCCCGCAACGTACTTTACACATACCTGAAGGCGTGGTGACAAAGAAGTAACTTTACTAATGTTAGTAAGTAAATCTGGTTAGTCGATTTACTTACTATGCTTCTTTAAGCTTTTTTAACAAACTTAGCGGTCACCATCATTTCACCAACGCCATCGACTTTACAGTCTAATTCGTGGTCTTTTTTATCTAGCACACGGCGGATCACGGCTTTGGTGCCAATTTTAATAACTTGCGAGCTGCCTTTAATTTTTAAATCTTTAGCAACGGTCACTTTGTCGCCATCAGCCAATAAAGTGCCGTTAGCATCTTTCACATTGATCACATCATCGGTATCAACCGCATTGGGGTCCCACTCGTGAGCACACTCTGGGCAAACTAAATTGTTTTGATCTTCATACACGTATTCAGAGTTACATTGTGGGCAAGGAGGAAAAGACATAAATGGCACCATGGTTAATTATAAAAGCGTATTTTAATGGCTTATTCACAGCATTGCGAGTTTATCTAAAGCACCTCATAGAAAGTAAGTATGTGCAAACTCGCAATTGTAATGCTGGAGTGTTTTCGATAATTTGGTTATTGTGAGTTAATTAGAACAAAGAGCACTCACAATGAAAAAAGTTATTTATTTCGTTACCTTATTATTCTCATCATTCACATTTGCAACGACGTCGCCGTACAGTGGGGAAATTACCGCTGAGGATTTACTCGCACAGTATCCTGCTTTTGCTAAAGAGTATAAAAACTATTCACCATCTGAGGATGATTTAAACACAATTAAAACGCTCAGTGGTAAACAAGTATTAGTATTTTTAGGTACGTGGTGTCATGACTCTAAGCGTGAAGTGCCTCGTTTACTAAAGTTACTTGATGGTTCGGGTGTAAAGCTGAAATCACTCCAATTAATTGCGGTTGGTTACGATAAGCTTGACCCTGATGGTTTAGCTAAGCAGTACGACCTTCGTTATACCCCAACGTTTATTGTAAGCTCTAACGGCAAAGAGTTACTTCGAATGATTGAAAAGCCTAAGCACAGCATCGCGATGGACCTTACTCGTTTGTAATAGAGTTGTTTGCTAGAGCAAAGTAGCTAAAGTAGTTATTGCTCATTATAATCATGGCTATAAACCAACTAGAGAATGTTATATGTCTCAAACTGTTATAGAAGCCATAGATGCAGCGAATGCTGCAGATCCCAATCGTGTTAAGCATGCTGGGCAAGCGTTAGCTAAAGAATCTTTATATTCTATGCGTATGACCGATATGCTTAACCGTTTTAATCCGCAAGCCGATGAACTAATGCACATTGCTGCACGGGGCCAACATATTGAACGCTGGCGCTCTCCTCGCAGTGACTTCCCTATGGGTAAGCAAGGTTATTATCAATGGCGCACTGCTTTATATGATTTTCATGCCGAGCGTGTAACAGCCCTTATGAAAACCGCTGGTTACTCAACGGGTGAATGTGAGCGCGTATACGCAGCCGTGGCTAAAAAGAATATAAAGCGAAACCCTGATAGCCAATTAATTGAAGACATCGCAAGCCTTGTGTTTATCGAACATTACATGCTTGATTTTGCAACTAGCAAGCCTGATTACGATGAGCAAAAATGGTTGGGTATTATTCGTAAAACTTGGCAAAAAATGTCAAACGAAGCACATGAATTTGTGTTAGCTGGTAACATCAGCTTACCTGAGCCGCTTAAACCGATAATTACAAAAGCGCTAAGTTAAATTTAAAACAAGGAAGGTCTATGTTTTGCCCGCGTACTAAAACAGCACTTGAAGCAGTGAGCATTGGCGATGTTAACGTGTATTTATCAAAAAGCGGTGGTGTATTTTTTGATAATCGACAAATATTCCACTTTAGCGATCCAAGTTTAAAACCAGCGCAAGTGCTGGTGGCTCATTTACAAACTCTGCCAACAGAATGCGTTGATTTAGCAAAGCGAATTAATTGCCCGAAGTGCCCTGACGTGGTGATGATGCGACGCTTTTTCACGCCACTAAAAGTGGTTGAAATAGACGAATGTCCAAATTGTGCGGCTATTTGGCTTGATCATGGCGAACTTGAAAAGATCCATGAAAATCATTTAACGCCAAAAGAGCGTGAAATGCTGCGTATTGATATGGCCAATAATCATGGTTTTATTCAAGTTAAAATTCCCAAAAGGCGTTACTCGGTTCATGCTAAAAAGCCTGAGTCTAATGCAACGTCACCTTTAGAAAAACTAGCAGAACTTGCCTATTTATCGATTTTGAATGACTAGGAAGAGAATATTTAAAAGCTCCCATTATTAGCGCTAAATAATTTTTAAAATATAAGGTCAATAGTGTGAAAAAATTAGTGGTGTTTATGAGCGTGTTACTGGCCTGTTTGTTTACAACAAGTTGCACTACAGTACTCGATAAGGCCCATGGTTATCGCGGACCCATCGTTGTGACAATTAAAACAGAAGATGGCTCTGTGTCGGAGTTTCCTTTTTTAATAGAGTCTGTGTACACAGAGTCGTGTGGTCATAGTAGTTGTGGCATAGACTCTGGTTATAGATATCTAAAAACGAGCTATGCCAATGAGCCAATCACCTTCCCGCGAGAGCGGTTAGACCTATTGCAAGCTAATGCCTACGCAACAATTCTTTTTAAAGTTACTCATCCTAATTATCACTACAACGTCTTTACTCGAGGTTTTGCACCTACCGATGCTGATGACCCCATTTATGTAACGTTTACTGTTAAGCCGTTTGCTGAACAAATGAACAAAGTGGCTGGCTGGGCGGAAGGCCCTAAACAAGACATGCAAAAATTCGCACCAGATAGCAGAGAGTTTAAAAAAGCAGATATTAGGTATCGCCAAGCGCGTTTTAATTTAGGACAGATGATTGCAAGGCATATCACGTTGACTAAAACGGTTTACTTACCCCATTTTTCAGAAAGCATGCAACAACGTGTGATTGAAAAGTATCAACCTATTTTTAAAGCGTGGTATTACGGCGTACCTGAAACAGATTGTTGGGATATGGTTGACTGCAGAAAGCAAATTTTAAAACCAAGGGAAGCTAAATATGAAGGATTATAAGCGCAAGGTGGTGCAATTTTATTGCGTGTTACTGGCCTGTTTGTTTACAACAAGTTGCACTACAGTACTCGATAAGGCGCATGGGTATCGCGGGCCCATCGTTGTGACAATTAAAACAGAAGATGGCTCAGTGTCGGAGTTTCCTTTTTTAATAGAGTCTGTGTACACAGAGTCGTGTGGTCATAGTAGCTGTGGCATAGACTCCGGTTATAGATATCTAAAAACGAGCTATGCCAATGAGCCAATCACCTTCCCGCGAGAGCGGTTAGACCTATTGCAAGCTAATGCATACGCAACAATTCTTTTTAAAGTTACTCATCCTAATTATCACTACAACGTCTTTACTCGAGGTTTTCCGCCCACCGATGCTGATGACCCCATTTATGTAACGTTTACTGTTAAGCCCTTTGCTGAACAAATGAATAAAGTAGCTGGCTGGGCTGAACAGGGCAAAGTGATAATGCAAAATGCGGCGCCAGATAGTGATGAGCATTTCAATGGAAAAATGCTATTTTGGCAAGAGCGTTTTAATTTAGGACAGATGATTAAAAGGCACATTACGTTGACTAAAACGGTTTACTTACCCCATTTTTCAGAAAGCATGCAACAACGTGTGATTGAAAAGTATCAACCTATTTTTAAAGCGTGGTATTACGGCGTACCTGAAACAGATTGTTGGAATAAGATGACTTGTCAGGAGCAAATATTAAAACCAAGGGAAGCTGAATATGAAGGTTTGTAAGGGCAAGGGATGCTTGTTTCGGCAATCGTATTTTTTAAACTTGCTTAATAAGAAGCCTGTACCAACTCAGATACAGGCTTTATTGGTTATTAAGTGTTATAGCTTAACCAGCATTTTTCCTTTATTTTTACCTTCGAACAGACCAAGAAATGCATCAACGGCGTTTTCGATGCCGTGGTATACCGTTTCTTCAGATTTAACTTTGCCTTCGCTGATCCATTCGCTCATTTGCTCTACAAATTCAGAGAATTGAGAAAAATAATCAATCACGATAAAGCCTTTCATGGTGAGCTTTTTCGAGTTGATGTAAAAGAGGTTGCTCGGGCCTGGTTGTGCAGTGTCGTCATTATAACCTGAGATCATGCCACAAACAGGAATACGGCCGTAATCGTTCATTACATTGAGTGCAACTTAAAGTTGATGCTGAAGAATTAACAGCTAAGTTAATGGCACGCTCAAATATGAGTTTGGAGCGAATCGAGTTATTACGCGAGTTAACGCTTGAGCTGCATTCTGACCTAACAAAAGCGGACCTTACAAAAAGCTAATCTTCTACTAAACACACTAAAGTGCCCTCAATAGCCCGAACATACGCATAATGCTGGGCGTCTTTTTTAGTTGGCGGGCACAATGGCTCAGCGCCAGCAAGCACAGCTTTATCGTAACTTTCGACTAAATTATGGCAGCTGAATCTTAGCTCAAAACCAAGAGCAGGCTGCTTAGGATGGGCGCGAATATACCCTTGCTTGAAATATGCTTGCGCATGCGGGTGGGTCGCAAAGGCAAGTTTAACGGAACCTGTAACAAGCTCACCGTATTCGGCATCGTCACTGATATGGTTGGTATTTAAACCAAATGCTTGATAGTAAAAGTCGAGTACTTCTTCTACGTTATCGACGTAAATAACCTGACTTAAAAAGTCCATTTATGCTGCTCTATTTATTATTCGTTTATTAAATAAAGCATAGTTTCAGCAATAAAAAAACCTTGTAAGTCATACTTACAAGGTTTTTGCAATACTTAAAGCTTAGTCGTAGTAACTAAGACTTGTTGCGGTTTTCCTTCGCAAATGCACGAATCTTACGTTTTTGCGATAAAGTCACTTTATTAGTGCGACCCGCGTACGGGTTGTCGCCTTCTCTAAATTCAATTTTGATTGGCGTGCCCATAATACCTAATGCTTTACGGTAGTAGTTCATTAGGTAGCGCTTGTAGCTATCTGGTAAGTCATGAACTTGGTTACCGTGGATCACGATACGTGGAGGGTTATAACCACCTGCGTGAGCATATTTAAGTTTTACACGACGACCGCGAACAAGTGGCGGTTGGTGATCGGCCTGTGCCATATCCATGATACGACGCAGCATCGCTGTGCTAATACGTTTAGTGGCTGATTCGTACGCTTCGTCTACTGATTCAAATAAATGACCCACACCGGTGCCATGTAAAGCAGAGATAAAGTGTAAACGTGCGAAATCGATGAAACCTAAACGACGGTCAAGTTCTGACTTAATACGTTCTTTAACGTAATCGTCTAGGCCGTCCCATTTGTTAACAGCCACAACCAATGAACGACCTGCGTTTAAGGCAAAACCTAGTAAGCTCAAATCTTGATCAGAAATACCTTCGCGCGCATCAACCACAAGCAATACCACGTTAGCATCTTCAATCGCTTTAAGGGTTTTGATCACAGAGAATTTTTCTACAACATCGCTTACTTTCTTACGTTTACGAACACCTGCGGTATCAATAAGAATGTACTCTTTGTCGTTACGTGTCATCGGAATATAGATAGAATCACGGGTTGTACCCGGCATATCGTAAACGATTACACGTTCTTCGCCTAAGATACGGTTTGTAAGTGTTGACTTACCAACGTTAGGACGACCGATAATTGCAAGCTTTACTGGCTTATCAGCAAAGGCTTGCTGGTTGTCTTCGCCTTCTTCATCTTCGCTGTAAAGATCAACTAATTCGTCATCACTTTCTTCAAGCTCTTCAGCTTCGCCTGCAAGTTCGGCAATGACTGGCTGTAAAGTTGTTTCAAGTAGCTGCGTGATACCACGGCCGTGAGCCGCTGCAATGTGATGTACGTCACCTAAGCTTAACTGGTAGAACTCAGCACAGTACGAGTCTGCATCAATACCATCGACTTTGTTTGCCACAACAAAACATTTCTTTTGTTGTTTACGAAGGTGATTCGCAATTGCTTGGTCAGCGGCGGTCATACCTGCGCGGGCATCAACTAAAAATAACACGATATCGGCTTCTTCAATTGCCAGAAGCGATTGCTCAGCCATTTCAGTTTCGATACCTTGCTCAGAACCGTCAATACCACCCGTGTCTACCACGATAAATTCATAGCCATCGTAATCAGCTTGGCCATATTTTCTATCTCGTGTTAAGCCTGGAAAGTCGGCTACGAGGGCGTCACGAGTACGTGTTAAACGGTTAAATAATGTGGATTTGCCCACATTGGGTCGCCCAACAAGAGCGATCACGGGAAGCATAAACTACCTCTTAAAAAAACAACAAAAGGCTTCGCCAAGCGAAGCCTTAGAAAAATAACGTTTACTATTAGTAAGTTAGTTTGGAATTTTAACCGCGCTAACTTCACCATCTCGGGTGTATAAAATTAATTTGTCACCGGCAACAACAGGCTCAATAAAGAAACCTGAGCTGTCAAAGTCTTCGCGCGATACAAGCTCGCCCGTTTCTTTGTCTAACCAATGTAGGTTACCTTCTTGGTCACCTAGTGCTAAATATTTACCAGCCACAGTCGGGCCTGTTAAGTACCAGCCGCGCAGTGCTGGTTGGCTCCAGCGCTCAATACCTGATGTTTTATCTAGACCGTAAATAACACCATCGCTATCAACAACATAGATAGACTGGCTATCCATCGATAAATCACGGTAGCTGCTATATTCACGTTTCCAAACAACATTACCTGAACGAATATCAACGGCTGCTAAGTTACCATTATAAGCGATTGCATAGGCGTATGGGCCGCTAATTAATGCTTGTGTATCTACATCAACTAAACGTTCAAACTCAGATGCACCCTTTGGAGAGGCAATTTCAGCACTCCATGCAGAGTAGCCGTTTTCTGAAATTAATACGCTCAGTTTACCTGTTTCAAGACCTAGTAATACACCGCCGTTTGCCACAGTTGGTGAACTTTGACCACGTAATGTCAGTGGTGGTACTTCTTGTTCGAAGCGCCAACGTTCTTCACCTGTATCTGGGTGCACTGCTAATAATTTACCAGAGCCTAGGTTTACAAAGATTAAGCCGTCGCCTGCAGCAGGTTTAGCAAGTACTTCGCCAGGCATCGTTTTACGCCAAACAATTTCACCTGTTTCACGGTCTAGCGCGGTTAAGTAACCATGCTCAGAACCAACAAAAATTTTGCCGTAAGCTTGTAATATACCACCCGATAACTTGGCACTTTCTGTGGTTTCCCAAGGCCAAAAGGCAGGGTTTTCACGCACATCGGTTTGCCATAGCGTATCGCCATTTTCAAGCGAAAGGGCTTCAACTTCACCTTCGCGGTTTGCTACATACACAACATCGTTATGAATAGCCGGCGTTAAGCGCGAGAAATAATGCTGAACACCGTCACCAATTGATTCTTGCCATACTACGTCTGTCTCAAACTGATTAACAATTTCAGGCAGTACCAGTTCTTCTTCGTCATCACTTGACGAACACCCAGTTAGGGTTGCGATACACAGAGCAAGTGTTGCCGCTGTTAACTTCTTCATCTTAACCCCTTACGCCGCTGGGCTAGTTTGTGCTAAGTCATCAAGTTTAATTTGTAATAACGGGTTGTTTTCAAGGCCGCCATTATCCGCAGCAGCTTGGTATTGGCTGCGTGCTTGGTCTTTGTCGCCTTGTGCAGCATAAACATCGCCTTTTAATTCAGCGACTGCAGCAGTAAATGATGCAGGAAGCTGGGCGTTTAGCGTTGTTAGCGCTTGCTCATATTGCTTTTGCGCAAGGTGAACACGAGCAAGGCGCGTTGTTGCCGTTGCTTTAAGCTCAGGGTTTTGCTCGTTGGTGATGATCCAGTTAAGCTTTTCGCTTGCCGCATCAAGGTCATTTTTTTCTACGGCTTCTTTTGCCGCAACAAATGCTGTTAGCGTGCTGTAGCTTGACTCGTTATTTTCTTTAATAAACGTATCCGCTTTTTCTAGCACGGCACCGCTTTCAACAAGTTGTGTGAAAGAGTCAGATGCTTTCTCAGCTGTGGTGATTTGGTTTTGGTTATAAGCTTTCCAACCATATAAACCACCTAAACCTGCAACAATACCAATTGCAAGTGCTAAACCATTTTCACGGAAAAAGCGTTTGATCGCTTCTTCTTGTTGTTCTTCTGTTGAATAAATTTCCATGCTTACCTCTGTTGCTAGCTGGGCTTAAATAAGTTCAGCTAGTAGCGTTTTCGCTTCTTCTAGTTTTAAGGTGACTTGTTCTTTACGCTCACGTAAGTACTTAATAGTCACAACGCCTTGTTCTAATTCATCTTCGCCGATAATAACTGCGACTAGCGCATCGCTTTTATCTGCGCGTTTTAATTGCTTTTTAAAGTTGCCACCGCCTGCGTGCACCATAACACGAAGACCTGCAACATCTTTACGTAACTGAGCGGCAATGATAGGCGCTTGAATGCTGGCTTTATCGCCCATGGCTGCCAAATATACATCAGCACTACGGCGGATGTCACCTACACTTTCTAGTGCTTGAAGTAATAACACTAAACGCTCAAGACCCATTGCAAAACCTACCGCTGGTGTTGCTTTACCGCCAAGTTGTTCAACTAGGCCATCGTAACGACCACCGGCACAAACGGTTCCTTGTGCGCCTAGGCTATCGGTTACCCACTCAAAAACGGTGCGGTTGTAATAGTCAAGGCCACGTACAAGCTTTTCATTTACCGTGTATTCGACGCCAGCAGCGTCTAAACGTTCACATAAATTTTCAAAATGTTCTTTTGATTCAGCATCTAAGTGCTCAGATAGTTTAGGCGCATCAGTTAAAATGGCTTGTACATCAGGGTTTTTGCTATCTAACACACGTAAAGGGTTGCTGTGCATACGACGCTTAGAGTCTTCATCAAGTACATCGACGTGTTGCTCTAAGTAAGCAACAAGTGCATCACGGTAGTCTGCACGCGCTTCATTTGAACCCAATGAGTTAAGCTCAAGACGAACGTGCTCACTGATACCAAACTCTTTCCATAATTGGGCTGTCAGCAAAATAACTTCTGCATCAATATCAGCAGTGGCAATGCCGAATGTTTCTAAACCAAATTGGTGGAATTGACGGTAACGGCCTTTTTGTGGACGCTCGTGACGGAACATCGGGCCCATATACCATAAACGTTGTTCTTGGTTGTACAGTAAACCGTTTTGATTACCTGCACGTACACACACTGCGGTACCTTCAGGGCGAAGAGTTAAGTTATCGCCATTACGGTCTGCAAAGGTGTACATTTCTTTTTCGACGATATCGGTTACTTCACCGATAGAGCGTTTGAATAGGTCGGTTGATTCAACAATTGGAAAACGAATTTCTTGATAACCAAACGATGAAACTGTTTCACGTAAAATGTCTTCTACTTTCTGCCAAATTTGCGTATCGCCTGGCAGACAATCGTTCATACCACGAACTGCCTGAATTTGTTTTGCCACTGATAAATCCTAAATACTGTACGTGCGCTGAAAAAAGTCGCGCCTCAAGAAAAACTAAAAATTGACCCGCTATTATACCGTTTGGGCTCTAAAGGTAAACGGCAAACCCAAGGGTTTGCCGAGTATATGCGAATTATTCAACGATTTTGATGTCGATTGGCGTTTCTTTCTCTTTTTTAGCGATAAAGTCGCGCACATAGCCTTCAAGTTGGTCGACAATGTTATCGTTATCGATACGTGCTTTTTGACGCTCACCATTGATGTATAAGCCAGAGCGACGGTTCGCACCAGCAAGGCCGATATCACTAACCAGCGCTTCACCAGGGCCATTTACCACACAACCAATCACCGACACTGACATAGGCTCAACTACGTCTTCAAGGCGCTCTTCAAGTTGGTTCATGGTGCTTACCACATCAAACTCTTGGCGTGAGCAGCTCGGGCAGGCAATAAAGTTAATGCCGCGTGAGCGAATGCGTAATGATTTTAAAATATCAAAACCTACTTTGATCTCTTGTACCGGATCGGCAGCAAGTGATACGCGTAATGTGTCACCAATACCTTCGGCAAGTAGCATACCTAAGCCAACAGCTGATTTAACAGAACCTGAGCGCATACCGCCTGCTTCGGTAATACCTAAATGCAGTGGCTGGTCGATTTCTTTCGCAAGTAGACGATATGCACCAACCGCTAAAAATACATCTGACGCTTTTACGGATACTTTAAATTGATCAAAGTCTAAACGTTGTAAGATCTCAACATGGCGCATAGCTGATTCAAGCAGTGCTTCTGGTGTTGGTTCGCCGTATTTTTCTTGTAAATCACGCTCTAATGAACCGCCATTCACACCAATACGAATAGGAATATTATGCTCACGGGCTGAGTCTACAACGGCACGAATACGCTCTTCGCTACCTATGTTACCCGGGTTAATACGCAAACAATCCGCACCATACTGAGCCACTTTTAACGCAATACGGTAATCAAAGTGAATATCTGTTACTAGTGGAATTGTGACTTGTTCTTTAATGCTCTTAAATGCTTCAGCTGCTTCCATGGTTGGTACAGACACACGCACAATATCGGCGCCAGCATCTTGAATAGCTTGAATTTGTGCAACCGTTGCATCGATATCTAGGGTGTTGGTGTTAGTCATCGACTGAACGGCAATTGGTGCACCATCACCAATTGGCACATTACCTACGTTAATACGGGTCGATTTTCTGCGTTTAATAGGAGATTCTGAAAACATTGCGGTTACTCTGATAACGGTAAAGTAAATTTAGCTAAGCGATTTTTGGCAAAATGTGAGGTATCGACAGCTTGACCTTGAAAAGTAATATCGACTACTTGGTGTTTGCCGAGCACCACACTAAACGGCTGTGGGCCGGTTACTGTCATAACGTAACCAGCTTTTTTAACACCAAAAGCAATACGATCGCCGTTGCCATCGTGAATTTCTACCCAGCTATCTTCATTGAAGTGCATCACCACTTCGCTGTGCTCAGGATCAGCTTTTTTTGTTTGCGGCTGAGCAGTTAATTGGCTTTGTGACGCAGCCTGATTTGCTGCTTCGTTGTTAGTTATTGGCACAGTTTCTTGTGGCTCAATAACTTCTTTGTCTTCTGTAGGCAATTGAACTGTTTCTTCAACTGGCGCTTCGTCTGCTAAATTAGTGGTTAGCTCATTACTTTCAAGCTGATTTGGCATCGCCGTTGTTACCGGCTCTTCGATACTTTGATTACTATTTTGCCACCACCAAACGACCGATGAGCCTATAATGACAGCTAAAATAAAATAACTGAATAGCATTAAACGGCTATCGTTTGCTTCTTTTTCGGTGCGACGAGAGAAGCTCTGCATATTAGATTTTTTAGCTGGCTCAACATGCTCAGGTAACAATTCAAGCATGGCTTGGCTATCTATTTTTAGCTCGCGACAATAGCTTCTGATATAACCTTTTACGAAGGTTGCAGGGCCTAGTAATTCATGTTCGTCGTTTTCTAATCGTTGTAATTGTAAAACTGATAATTTTAATGCACCAGCAAGCTGCTCAAGGCTCATTCCTGCTTCTTCGCGGCGTTTTTTTAGCGCCTGGCCGAGCTTTTCTTGTGGTTGTTCTAAATTGTTTTCTTCATTCATAATGCGTATGAGTCTGGATCTACCAATAAAAGTCTATGCCCAGGCTTAAGGGCAACATCTGGGCTCAATTTGTTCCAGCGCATTAATTGATCGATTAATACGCTATGCTGCGTGGCAATGTCGTACAAAGTATCACCAGCATTAATGTCGTGATAAATATTCGGATCATTTAAATAGATGCGAGTACCGTTTTGTACGCGATCCGATTCTTTTAAGCCATTCCACAGCAAAATCTTCTGTAGTTTAACATTGTATCGCACTGAAATGCTAAATAGGTTTTCACCATTTTCAATAATATGGTAGGGGATATTCAGCGCAGGTACACGTGGGTTGAGCATGGGTAATTGTATTTGTTCAGAAGTCACTGAGTACGAGGTTTGACTCGTTTGGCCTGCATAGTTGGATTCTTCGCCAAAGACATTTTCATCTTTTTCAGGCTGATAAAATATCACTGTGCTTTCATTTTTGCTGACAGCTTTTGCAGAAGTTGAAGTTTGTTGCTTAATCTCAGGAGATGTGGGTGCCCCAAAAGATACAATAGTGACTTCATCGTTAGCAGCTTTAGGTGTTGATATACTTTTCTTTTGTTCTGGTGTTTTTATTGCAAGCGCATTAACAACAGCTTCAGTATCGACAGGCTCAGTTGCGGTTGATGCTACTTCAGTCTTAAAGCCTGAAGCTTCAGGCTGAGTCTTTGCTTGCTCAACAACTTGGGCTGGCATGTTTGCAACAGATTGGGTTGATTCGACAGTTTCTTGTTCATTAATTGCAGGCACTTCTGACTTTTGCTGATTCGTAGCATATACTTCTTTTGCATTAGAAGTTTGTACATCTGTCTTATCTACAATTACTGTTTCATTCGCCTTTGTTGGGGCTTTTCTTTTTACGATTCGGATCTTTGGTTGGTCTTTGCTAACCGATGAGTTATCGCTTGAAATCTGGAGCTCTTCGAGTTGAGCTTGACGATATTTTTCTCGTAATATTTCAAACTCTGAACGTTTAACCTGCCCAGAAGTAATGGCTTTAGCTTCGTTTGAGCCGGGGTAAGTTTGTAAAATGATACCTGCAGTTGCTTCGGCTTTTTCTATGTGTCCCATACGTTGCTGGATAAGATAGCTGAGCATAAGTGCACGAGGTGTTACGCGGCCTGTTGATTCGTATTTTTCAATAATATCTTCAGCTTTGTGTAGATCGCTTTTTGCGTAATACAAACCAGCTAAGCTTATCATTGAAGAAGGGCGCTGCGAGCTGTGATTAAGTGCTGATTTTAGGTATTTTTCCGCATTTTCGAAGTCATCAAATTCAATCGCACATAAAGCTAAGTTTTCGTAACTTTCAGCTACACGGATATAGCTAGGAATTGAAATCGCTTTAAGAAGCTCTTCTGCAGCGCGGTCATACTCACCAATACCACACAAAAATACACCATAATTGTTCAAGGTATTTGGATCATTAGGGGCAATTTTTAATGCGCGCTGATAGGCTTTATCGGCAAGTTCTGGTTCATCAACCTGTTGATAGTAATAAGCTAAAGAGTAATGAACTTCAGGGAGGTCAGGTGCAAAATCTGCGGCGCGTTCTAAATTATATTTTGCTTGTGAGTTATTGCCTGTTTTTAAGTACTGTAACGCAAGGGCGATACGGGTACGGGCAGCACCGGTATTGTTAACTTGTTTTTCAACAACGGGTCTGTCGCTACCTTCGTAGCTGTTTTCTGTAACACACCCTGTTAATGCAAATACACTAACAGTAATGGCAAGTATAGAACGCATTACCTAATCTCTTCTTTGATTCCGTATGCCTATCTTACCGAAAAGCCTTTGTGTTGCATCTATTATTTTAAAAATAACGAGTTTGCCACAAAGGCTTAACTTCAAAAGTTACGCTTATGCTTGGTGAATGTTTACCGCAATTGCGTTATCTTCGCGCATTTTCTTTTTCGCTAAACGTTTAGTACGGTCAACGACATCACCCACTAATTGACCACAAGCTGCATCAATATCATCACCACGAGTACGGCGAACGATACAGGTAATACCTGCTGCTTGTAATACTTTAGAGAAGCGGTCGATACGGCTGTTACTCGAACGGCCATATTCATTACCCGGGAATGGATTAAACGGGATCAGGTTCACTTTTGAAGGTGTACCTTTAAGTGTTTTAACCAATTCGTGGGCTTGATCGGTACTGTCGTTCACACCTTGTAGCATAACGTATTCGATAGTCACATCTTTGTTTGCTTTAGAACCATCGATATATCGACGACATGCGGCTAAAAACTCTTCAATTGGGTACTTTTTATTAATTGGTACTAGTACATCTCGCAGCTCATTGTTTGGCGCATGCAGTGAAATAGCCAATGCTACGTCAATTTTTTCTTTTAATAGATCAAGCGCAGGAACCACACCTGAGGTACTTAATGTAACGCGACGTTTTGATAAACCAAAACCCCAATCGTCCATCATAAGTTCCATTGCTGGTACGACGTTTTTAAGGTTAAGTAATGGCTCACCCATACCCATCATTACAACGTTAGTTACAGGGCGCTTAGTGCTGTCGCCGTCTAAACCAATATCTTTCGCGACACGCCAAACTTGGCCGATGATCTCAGACACCGCTAAGTTACGGTTAAAGCCTTGTTGAGCCGTAGAGCAGAAGGTACATTCAAGGGCACAACCTACCTGTGATGAAACACATAAAGTTGCACGGTCTTTTTCTGGGATCCAAACAGCTTCTACTTCTTGGCCACCTTGTAGCATCAGGGCGTATTTAATAGTGCCATCAGTCGCTACTTGTTTAACTGAGATCTCAGGAGCAACAATTTCACATTCAGCTTTTAGCTTTTCTTTCAGCTTTTTGTTGACGTTTGTCATGTCGTCAAAATTGTCTACGCCAAAATGATAAATCCATTTCATCACCTGATCGCCACGGAATGGCTTTTCACCGAATGATACAAAAAGCTCACGCATTGCATCTCGGTTTAAATCTAATAAATTAATCTTTTTTTCAGTGGTCATGAAACAACCTCAATCAGTGACGGTGGTAAGTAGTTTGGGTGCGCGATTGTACATTATTTAATCGACTTAGTCATTAGCTAAATAGATTAACAATAGGCTTAGCTAATGACTAAAAAAGGGCCCGAAAGCCCTTTTTCTTCTGCATCACAGACTTAGCTGTGAACTCGAAATTAACGAGTACGTGGGCAGATTTCTTCGTCAGCGAAGAAGTATGCGATTTCACGTGCAGCTGATTCAACAGCGTCAGAACCGTGAACAGCATTTTCGTCGATGCTGTCTGCGTAGTCAGCACGTAAAGTACCCGCTAGTGCTTCAGCAGGGTTAGTAGCACCCATGATTTCACGGTTTTTAAGTACTGCGTTCTCACCTTCAAGAACAGTAACCATTACTGGACCAGATGTCATGAACTCAACTAAAGCACCGAAGAAAGGACGCTCGCTGTGCTCAGCGTAGAAACCTTCAGCTTTTTCTTTTGAAAGGTGAACCATTTTAGCTGCAACGATTTTAAGACCCGCAGTTTCGAAACGGTTGTAGATAGCACCGATGTGGTTTTTAGCAACTGCATCAGGTTTTACGATTGAAAAAGTACGCTCTAAAGCCATCTTTATGCTCCAATAATTTTAAATTTAAAAGGTTAAATATTAACGGGCGCGAATTATACGCGCTTTACGTGAAAATTCCTAATTTAATTAAATAGTCATTTGATGGCATTTTCATGAATCTAAAAATGTTCAGCAAAATGAGTATAAAATGCGAACACCTTTTACAGTTAAGCACTTGTTTCCACAATGAACTCAGCGTGGTTACGAGTATACATAGCGTGTGTGATATCACAGAAGTGTTTGTTAATGATTTTGATTATTACAGTGATGGCAACTATGCCTGTGTAGAGGACTTCAAAAGCGTATTACCCATTACAGCCCCTATATTTATTGAACTAGACCAAACCAAGCTCCTGAAGTTGGAAGTAGTCATATTTTTTATATCGCTATTCGTTTTGCAAACGGCAAAACCTTTGCGCTTGAAACTGAAGAAGTGCTGTTGTTTTTGTAATCAAAAAATCACATTTAGCATATAATATAACTACATAATTATTAAAGAATATATGTTGTAGCTTTTTGGGCTGTTAACATTAACAAATCCAAACCAATTACCCTGGATAGTTAATTGAGTTTGATCAAAAAAGGTGGCCATTGGATTGGTCACCTTTTTTCTTTTTATAGGCTCACAGCTGGTTTGCTGAGTTTCTATCAAGCATGATCTAGATCAATAAAATTACTGGGCAGGTTATTATACTGCCGCGCTTCATTATCGTATTAATTCATGCAACCGACTTGTACTCGGTTCGATGTGTGGAGCTTTCATGTCGTCACCTATTTTGACCCCTCGTCCTTTTACGCCTGAGTTGTTATCACCTGCGGGTAGTTTAAAGAATATGCGTTATGCCTTTGCTTATGGTGCTGATGCTGTTTACGCTGGCCAACCTCGTTACAGCCTTCGTGTTCGTAACAATGAGTTTGACTTAGATAACCTGCAAATCGGTATTAACGAAGCCCATGCGCAAAATAAAAAGTTGTATGTGGTCTCGAACATTGCTCCTCATAATGCCAAGGTAAAATCGTACTTACGCGACATTGAGCCAGTTATTGAGATGCAGCCAGATGCGCTGATCATGTCTGATCCAGGCCTAATTATGCTAGTGCGTGAAAAATGGCCAGATATGCCTATTCACTTATCTGTGCAGGCCAATGCGGTAAACTATGCCACAGTGAACTTTTGGGCTCAGCAGGGTATTGAACGAGTCATTTTATCGCGCGAATTATCCCTTGAAGAAATCGCTGAAATTCGTGAACTATGTCCAAATACAGAGCTTGAAGTGTTTGTTCACGGTGCACTTTGCATGGCATATTCTGGCCGTTGTTTGTTATCGGGTTATATTAATAAACGCGATCCAAACCAAGGAACGTGCACTAATGCATGTCGTTGGAACTACGATGTGAAACCAGGCACCGAAAATGAAACCGGCGAAATGGTACATAAAATCGACCCTAAAGCGGTGATCCCAACCCTAGGTGATGGTGCTCCAAGTAACGAAGTATTCATGCTTGAAGAGCAGGGGCGCCCTGGTGAGTATATGCCTGCTTTTGAAGACGAGCATGGTACTTACATAATGAACTCAAAAGATTTACGTGCAGTTCAATATGTTGATCAACTAACGAAAATGGGCGTACATAGTTTAAAAATTGAAGGCCGCACCAAGTCTTTCTACTATGTTGCTCGTACTGCACAAGTGTATCGTAAAGCCATTGATGATGCCGTTGCTGGTCGTCCATTTGACGCAAACTTATTTAAAACGCTCGAAAACTTAGCGCACCGAGGCTATACCGAAGGGTTTTTAAAACGCCATGCACATCAAGACTATCAAAACTATGAGTATGGTCATTCGGTGTCAGATAAACAGCAGTTTGTGGGTGAAGTATTAGGCCGCAACGATAATGGCTTAGTTGAAATTGATGTGAAGAATAAGTTCTGTACTGGTCATTCACTTGAGCTTATGACGCCAAAAGGGAATATTAACTTCAAGCTAGATTTTATGGAAAACAAAAAAGGCGAAGCCATTAGCGATGCAAAAGGTTCGGGCCATATTGTTAAAATCCCTCTGCCAGAAGATATCGATTTAGGGCACGCAATCTTGATGCGGAATCTCGATGCCGACCAAGATACCCGTAACCCATTTAATAAAGCTTAATAGAAGGTGCGCTAAGTCATACTTAGCGCATTTATCTCTTATAACTGTTGTTGCCTTAACCTTTGCATATCTTTTTGCGGAGGCAGGCCAAATAAACGGCTGTACTCGCGACTAAATTGCGAAGGGCTTTCGTAACCAACCACACCACTTGCTTGACCAGCATCAAGACCATTGATCAGCATTTGATCGCGAGCCTCTTGCAGGCGTAAGGTTTTTAAATACTGCAATGGGCTGGTGCCAGTAATGGTTTTAAAGTGCTGGCGAAATGTTGATGAGCTCATATGCGCTTGTTTTGCTAACTCGTCAATTTGTACTGGGCGCATAAAGTTGGTTTTAAGCCAGCTCACAACTCTGACAATATGACTACTTGGTGACCCCTCTGATGCCAGTTTTCTAAGGTGAGGCCCGTGAGGTCCCTGTAAAAGACGAATAACAATTTCTTTTGTGAGTAATGGCTGTAAGCCGTCGCGAAGTGCAGGGTTATATTCAAGCTCAAATAACCGAGTGAGTGCATCAGTGAGTCCTGCATCGATATTATGAATAGAAATCGGCTCAAACGTTTCGTTGCGTGATTGTTTTGGCAGCTTAAGTTCTGCGGCTGTTTGCAAAATTAGGTTGTAATCAAGCTTTAGCACCATGGCAACAAATGGCTGGTGGCGTGTCGCTTCGGTCACATGGGATACCACAGGTAAGTCGAAAGTGGTTAACATGGTTTGCCCACCAGAGCAGGGCAGTACACTGTTTTCCACTGAAAGCAATTTTGCACCTTGCAGCACCACCGCAAGGCTTAATGTGTAAATACAATGCAAGGGGTCGGTTGGTGCATTACGAATGTGCAATGTGAGCTCTGGTGTATGAGAGGTAATATCACCCGCTTTATTAGCGAATAACATAATCTTTTGCGCGAGTGGTTTAGCAATCTCTTGATGGTTGGTGTCTATCATGTTTAAAACTCACGGTTAGTTATCTTGGCTGTCAAATTTATCAAGCATATCTTGGCTGCTTATTTGAGAGCCCATACGGCCACGATTCACGTACCTGTGAGAAAACGTTTTTGCGCCATTTTCCCGAACTAGCTTTTCAAAATCATCAATAAAATGCTGTTCGAACTTACTATTAAAGGTATTAAATAAAATCACATTTTTACCTGAAAAGTCATTATTTTTTGCAAACTGCCAAATCGGTGGGGCAGGGCTATAAAGCCAAATAGGCGAGCCTAAATAAATGGTTTGATACTTCTCAAGGTTTATATTGCTCGGGGTTATTGTTGCTACCTTGCTTCTGGCATCGTTTAGAGCGGCTATCCAACCAGGAATACCTAGTTCGTAATCGGTAGCCGTTATTTCAAACAGCTCCGCGTTATGCTTTTGTGCTATGTGATCTGCTAAAACCCCAGTATTACCAGAGCGAGAAAAAACCACGACGGCTGTTTTGGCATCAAGCGTGATTTTCGGCTCAGCGTTTTGTAGACGTAAGCTGTTTTTAGCATACTGTGATTTTTCGGTTTGTGTGACCCAAATGGCAACAGATAAAAGCCCTAATATTACAACTGCGAGTATTATAAATAGCCATTTAATCATTGTGTTAACTCCTAAAATCACAAATTCAAATCAACAACAAAAGTAAGTTAGGCCAAGCATGAGGCCTAACTTCTTTGCTTTATGCATGCTCAGCTTACAAGTGCCTTTTTATAAATGCTTGGTTAAAAAAGGCAGTATTTGCTGCATCGCTAACGCAACTGGTTCGGGCTTATCGTACAGGTCATAGTGCGACCAATCTTCTAGTTCAACGAGTTGTCTGTCTTTTGATGCAAATGATTTTCCGTAAATTTCTTTACCGTCACGGTACGCGCCAAAAGCCCCTACTTTTTGACCAATTACAGCCATCATAGGTTGAGTCATTAATGTTTCGGCAAACGCGAAAGCATCCCAAGTGAGGGTTTTTTGTGCATGAGAAAATAACATACGTGTTGCGCCACCTTCACTTTGACCACGCGGTGTTTTGTAGTAATCAGTCGCTTCGAAAACATCACGTTCAGTCAGGCCATTGTCGCGGGCAAACTCAATGCTTGGTGGGAGTAATTCGTTAACTTGTAAATCACCACCAAGTGCTTCAGCAGTTCGTTGTGCCGCCATCGCTTCAAGTGCGCCAAGCGGGTTAAATTCGGTGAATGCTTCTCTAAATAAACGACCTAAATTAACTGGTGTGATACCGACCACGGCTTTTACGCGTTTTTCAGTCAGTGCAGAGTTAAATACATAAGCACCCCCACCACATACCCCAATGCTACCAATACGCTCGTTATCGACATAAGGCAGTGTCACCGCATAATCAATAACATGGCTAATATCTTCAACGCGTTGTGATGGGTTTTCAATAAAGCGGGGTGTACCGCCAGATTGACCTTGATAGCTCGCATCGAAGGCAATAACCACATAACCTGCTTCAGCAAGTGCTTTACCATAAACACTACTTGAGGTTTGTTCTTTACAGCTACCAAATGGGTGAACACTGATCATGGTTGGGTAGGTTTTTGACTCATCAAAATTAGCAGGCGTTAAAACAAGTGCTGAGATTTCCCACGCCATATCGTGGTTTTGAATACTAACTGTTTGAATGTTCATGTTTGCTCCTAAATGCTTTTAGTAATGAGCCCTATTCGGGCTCATACAGATCAATAATTACAAGTTGCTTGTAAAGAAAGGTGCTAATACGCTGATTGCTTCAGTGATTTCACTTTCGCCATCGTATAGGTCCATGTGGTTTGCACCTTCAACGATGTACATGTTTTTGCTGCTTGATGCTGCGCGCGCCATTAGGTCATCGCTCATCCACTTGCTGCCTGCATTGCTGCCGACGACGGTCAGTAATGGTTGTGTTAAAAATGCTTCAGCTTTAAAGAATGCATCATAAGTGATGATTTGATTTAAGCTGCGTGCAGTCGCAAAACCCGGTGCAGTGCAATAAGCTGCGCGGTCTGTGTGGTAGTATTCCCACGCTTGGCGAAGTTCTTCGTTTGGTGCATCTTCTTCTTTCAGCGGTGCCATTGGAATAGTCGCAATCTCGTTACCACTTGCATCCGATGTGCGAGAATCAGAGCCAGCTTGGATATATGGGATAGCGTCGCTGTCTTTTACATTGTTATCCCAGCCATTACGGAACATTTGGCCAATATTTACCATGCTTACTGTGCCAACGGCTTTAATACGGCGGTCGTTAATTGCAGCATTTGCGGTGTAACCTGCCCCCGCACAGATACCCATGGCGCCAATGCGATCATTGTCTACATAAGGTAAGGTCGTTAAGTAATCGATTACTGCACTCACATCCTCGGTACGAACATGTGGGTTTTCAAGTTGGCGTGGCTCGCCTGTGCTTTCACCTTGGTAAGATGCATCGTATGCAATAGCGACAAAACCTTGCTCAGCTAGTTTACGTGCGTAAGTCCCTGCTGTTTGCTCTTTAACACCACCACCTGGGTGCGATACGACAACGGCTGGGTAGGTTTTTGTTTCATCAAAATCAGCTGGTAAATTTAATAAGCCAGCGATAGTAATATCTAAACCGTTAGTGTTTGGAAAAGTAACTTTGTTCATGAGCGTAAATCCTCTTTGGGTTAATGAGTAAGGACAGAGACTATTCTCGATTGCAGAGCTGTTTGCTTTGCGTCCTTGATTGAGATTAAGTATAGAAGTCGGCTGAAACGAATGTTTGCCTAAAATGACAGGGTGTTTGTCTAAAATGCCGAAAAAGCCCTATGGCAGGCAATCGGAAAATGACCAGAATAGATTAAGAATTTACTTAATTGCTTGAAATGCTAGGGTTTGCAGGGTGTTTAGAGTACTTGTTCTACATGATGATAATGATGAGATTTTATTTCTAAAATCGAAATGCCGCTTGCTTTATAAGTATAAGGCTCGCTATGAGGCTATTATTGCCTATTTTTATTGCTGTAAGCCAATTAATAGGCAGTGTAACGACATTTATTTTTTAAATTGACTGGCAAGCTCTGCAAGCGACACTTCAGCAAAACGTTTTAATAACAGTGCTTCTGCATCATCCATTGCGTTTTGCAGGGCACTGTTAACTGCATGCTCGATAGGGCAGTTGCTGTGCTCATCGGTTAGACCAATTACAAACAGGTTCTTTTCGCCAAGCGCTTGGTGAATATCAAATAAGGTTATGTCTGTTAAGGGAGTGGCCAGTAGCCAGCCGCCATTGTGACCTTTTATTGCCGACACATAACCTGCTTGACGCAGTAGTGCCATTGTACGACGCACAACCACAGGGTTGGTCATTAACATGTTTGCTAATGTCTCTGATGTAACAGGGTGGCTGTAACTGTTTAAATGGATCAGCACATGCAAAACCCGTGATAGTCGGCTGTCTTTTCTCATCTTAAATCGTCAATATGCGTTTTTTGCAGTGTATCACGAACTGCTTAATATTGACCGTTTGAATTACCAAGCTAATGCTCACTAAACCAATGCCAAGCCAGCCAATTTGCTGAAATTGCTCATTTAAAATCACAATAGCTAATACGGTGGCGATAATAGGCTCAAGTAACGTAATGAGCACAGCTTGGCTAGCCGCGATGGTTTTTAAACCAATACTAAATAGCCAATAACCTAAAAACATCGGCACAATGGCCATGTAAAGCGCCACGCTGGTATTGGTAACTGTGGCAAAAAGCGCATCTCCAGTGATTAATAACGAAGGCAAGAGTACACATGCAGCGCCACCAAATAGGCTTGCCATGGTCGCTCTTGAATGAATGCCGTAGCTAATTAAGCGTTTGGCAACCCATGAATAACCCGCATAGGTAAGCCCTGCAATTAAGCCAAGTATAATGCCGATGTTTTGGCTAAACAGCCCCTTAGCGGCAAGGTTATGCTCTTTACTTGACGCGATTAAGCCAATGCCTATTGCACCAAAGCAAAAGCTCACTAGCCAGCGAGTTGAAATGGGCTTTTTCTCAATTAAGTATTCTAATAAGACGGTAAATAAAGGGGCGCTGGCAATCGAAACAACGGTGCCAATTGCCACACCAGCGCTATTCATTGAGGTATAAAATGCCAGCGGATAAATAGCAACACAAGCTGAACCTAGTAGGGTTAGGCGGTAGTGCTTACGCAGTGCAGTGGCATTGTTTATTAGCTGAGTTAGTGAGGTTAGGCAAAGTAATACCCCGCCAAACCCCATCGCAAAGGCACCTATTGCAAAAGGGCTAATGTCTGGTGCAAAGCTTGCGGCTGTGCCTGTTGTGCCCCAAAACACACTGGCAACTAAAACGGCAATGGTCGCGATGGTATGGTTCATTGATGATTCGCTTTAAATTTAAGATATCAAAAGCATAATCAAAATTGATG
This sequence comes from Pseudoalteromonas sp. S1650, assembly GCF_005887195.1. Lineage (NCBI taxonomy): Bacteria > Pseudomonadati > Pseudomonadota > Gammaproteobacteria > Alteromonadales > Pseudoalteromonadaceae > Pseudoalteromonas > Pseudoalteromonas sp. S1650. The sequence goes on from NZ_PNDF01000045.1 coordinate 43,351, forward strand.
TGCAGTTTTTGACAAAAAGGACGGTTTTGTTGGCGTTAAAAACTAAAGTTACTTTTTGAATTTACTCGGTGATAAGCCAAAGTACTTTGAAAAACTGCGGCTAAAAGATGAAAGCTCATTGTAACCAACTAACTCACTAATGCGTTGCAACGGGTAGTCGGTATGACTGAGTAAGGCTTGGGCTTTTTCCATTCGCTGTTTGGTTACATAGTTCATGACAGTCAATCCGGTTTGTTGCTTAAACAGCAGCTTAAATTGCGTTGGGCTTAAACAGGCAATGCTGGCAAGGTGTTTGATATGAAGAGGAGTGCTTAAGTGACTGTCAATATAAAGCAGTGCCTCGCTAATACGGCTGTCGACCTTAGGCTGCATAATTTGCTCAGCTAACAGCAAGTCGAAGGTGTTAAACATGGCAAGTTCTAATTCACGATTAACCGCTTGCTCAAGCTGCTTTGCCACAAACTGCAAAAATGCCCAAAGTGATTGATTAATAGCAAACACGCAGCGCTCAGCAGTGGCCAGGTTATCTGGTAACTTTGGCATATCGGCCACCACAAATCGCGCCTCTGGCATTGCGGTAAAAAGATGCGTTTGCGAGGCTTTGACAACCACGCATTCACCGGGGGCGACTTTACCTTGAAAATCACCGACACTAATGGCAATCACACCTTTTAAGGGCAGTACAAGTTGATGATAGTCATGGCTATGACTAACAGGCTTAGTACTGTATGAGCGGATAGATAGATTGCCTTGCATCATTTTGTGATAGCCGTTTGCTGAATAAGGCTATTATGCCTGTTTGCGAGGGATGGTCAATTTTAGGCCATTAACGGGGTTAGCACATGCTCGTAGGCAATCATCAGCGCAACATAAACCAACAAAATAGCCATCAGTTTATTAAACACATAAAAAACACCCGGCCGTGATACTTGTTTGCCAAGCACTAAGCCCGCTAACGAGTAACTTGTTGGCGCACCAAAGGCAAGGATGGCTAAAATAAAAGACCAAAATACGATTGCAGCGCCAGTAATATCGGCGCTTGGGAATTGAATCGTAGCAATTGGCAAAGTGGCCACCAAGGCTTTTGGATTTAATAGCTGCATAAACAGGCCATCGAAAAAGCTAAGTGAGGCATCTGCTGAGGTATCACTCACCTGTACATTTGCTTTTGCGACTTTCCAAGCAATATACAAAATATAGCCGCAACCAATTAAGCTCACATAAGGCAAAAACTGCGGATTGATCACTTGCAAGCCAAGGTAGCCAAGCAGCACAAATAAGATAAACATCGCGCTACCCACGCCGATAAAAAAACCAAGGTGTGAACGAGTTTGTTTATTTAAGCCGCTGCTTAAACCGAGTAAATTGATTGGCCCAGGGGTGTACATAATGCCAATAGCATATGCAAAGATATCTGCCATAACAGCTCCAAATCAGTAATTCAGCTCTATCTACGAGCCCATTGCAGTTGAAATTGTTTTGGTGTCATACCAAATGCTCGTTTGAAGTTACGATTGAGGTGGCTGGCATCAGCGAAGCCAGATTCAACCGCCACGCTGGTGGCATCACGGCCAACCTGTAACGCTTTACGGGCATAATTAATACGACAGTTCAAAACATATTGATGTGGAGTAATACCGAAGTGCTCGCGAAAGCGGCGGATAAAATGAAATTTCGACATGGTGGCAGCATGGGCAATGTCATCAATAGAAATGTCATTGTCGATATTTGCCAAAATGTAGTCTTTTGCACGCAGAAGCAAGCTATCAACTCGGGTGCTTAAAGTTGGCAAATCAAGACTGTCGTTGAGCCTGACTAAAGACTGCGCCATTTGCAACACTGCTGCTTCTCGCTCTATTTTGCTGGTGCTATTGGTTTGTAAAAGCCTTGATAAGTGAATCACTTGATTACGCAGTAATGGATCAGCATACAAGGTGTTTGCCATACGTAATGTGCAATCTTGCTTATACCCAAGTGCTTTGAACAACGGCTTAAATTCATCGGGATGAATGTACAGCATAAGATACTCTAGGTTTTGCTCAGTGCCAGAGTGACCATCGTGAATATCTTCAGGGTTAAACAAAATGACATTGCCAGGTACGCTTTTATAAAACGCATTACGACAAAAGAAATCTTGCCGCCCTTGTAGAGTAATACCAATTGAATACTCTTCGTGAGCATGTTTTGCATAGGTAAAATCACTCATAGTCGCAGTCAACATCGAGATGCTCTGATGCTGTTCGTTGTTAATGTACTTAAAGTGATTGTCTTTGCTCACAGGTGCTCCTGAAGGGTGTGCGCTTCGTTATTATTCCTACGCCAATATAGCGAAGCTGGTAACCTAAAAACTTGAACAAAATTGCTGTTTTAATTTATTCAGAGGTACAGACAAGTTCTAATTCAGTGTCTTTAAATTCAGCGAGTTTTATATCGTTTTTCTTGGCATCAGTAACTAAAACAGAAATAGCGTCTAACGCTGTCACTTTATGCCTTGCGACTGAAGACAGTTTTTCTTCAGTAACGGCGATTAATACATTATTGCTTTGTTTTACTATAGCGTGTTTAAACTGTGCATCTTCAACGTCAAACGCTGAAACACCCACCTCGGCATCGATTGCGCAAGCACCTAAAACTGCTAGGTCAAAATGCATTGTTTGTAATTGCTTTAACGAGCAACTACCAATTGCAGCGCCTTGTTGCTTACTTATTTTTCCACCTAACAGAATCACATCACATTGTTGATGTGATTGTAGTGCAATAGCAATTGCAGGCGTGTGGGTAACCACCGTTAAGGCAAGATCGTGTGGGATCATACTTGCAATGGCTAAATTGGTACTGCCAGAATCAATAAAAACAAATGCATGCTCTTTAAAGTAAGGAATACACGCTTTAGCTAAAAGCTGCTTACGGTCACTATTTAAAACCATTCGTTGCACTAAACTGCCATCATTTTGTGCATTAATGACAGCGCCGCCATACACTTTTTTACACACCCCTTGATTTGCTAATTCTTGCAGATCTCGGCGGATCGTATGTTCTGAGACATTAAGTTCTTTGGCTAATTGAACACACACAACTCGGCCGGTTTGTTGTAAATGATCTTTGATCAGTGCTTGCCTCTGATCTGGGAATGAAGCATAATCGAGCATAAATAATCACAATTGAGCAGTTTAAACTGAGTCTAATGTAGCATTGCATGCTCGTTTTAGCAATTTTGTGATTATTTAGAGTTAAATAGCTCAATAACTAAGCCTTAGTTTAGTTATAAACTGGAATGAGGGAAGGTGACGGGTTTTAACCTAGTCACTTACCCTGCTCGATTGTGATGTTTTATGTAAGCTTTTGTTTGATGTTGTTAGAAAGGTATCCGTTTAAAAAGCGCGAAGTACTCGTTACAAGGTTACTATTTTTGTGTGCAGGTTTAGCCACGGCTACGTGGGCATCGCTCATACCAGTAATTAAAGCGCATATTGGCATAGATGAGAGTACTTTAGGGTTGTTGCTTTTGTGTCTTGGTGCAGGTGCAATATTTGCTATGCCTGTATCAGGTGCGCTCGCAACTAAGTATGGTTGTAAACGTGTATTACAGCTCTCAACGATGATGATTATTTTTTGCCTACCATTTTTTGCTTTAGTAAATAGTGTGGCTAGCTTGGCAACTTTACTGGTGATTTTTGGCCTTTCTATCGGAGCAACTGATTGTGTTATGAACATTCAGGCTGTGTTGGTTGAAGAACGTTCTAAGCTTTCACTTATGTCTGGTTTTCATGGCTTTTACAGTTTAGGTGGTATTTTAGGGGCGGGTGCTGTAGCAATGCTGCTAATTGCTGGTTTTTCGGCATTCGAAATCTGTATGCTAATGGCGGCGATAGTATTACTGTGTTTGATCTTCGCAAAGAGAGACTTACTTCCTTTTGCAAGCCCCAATGAAGGTCCTGCATTTGCGCTCCCAAAAGGCCCGGTGATTTTAATTGGCATTATTTGCTTTGCAATGTTTCTCGCAGAGGGAACCGTTTTAGATTGGAGCGGAATATATTTAATTGATTATCAAAATGCATCAACAGGAATGGCGGCATTAGGGATTTTTAGCTTTTCAGTCACAATGACTTTAGGGCGCTTATTTGGCGATCGCATTATTGCAAAGCATGGGCAAAGGGCTGTTCTGACTATAAGTGGTTTAGTAGCAAGCCTTGGCTTGATAATCGCTATTGTATCAATGAGCTTTTATGTTGCGCTATTTGGTTATGTGTTAATGGGAATAGGTTGTGCCAACGTTGTACCAATTATGTTTTCTGCGGCAGGGAAGCAAACCTACATGTCGCAAGCTACGGCAATTCCTGCTGTAACGACATTTGGTTATTTAGGTGTATTAATGGGGCCTGCAAGTGTCGGTCAAATTGCACATTTTTCTTCACTTGCGTCTGCATTGGTCGTAATAGCGATGTTAATTGCTTTGGCGACTATCTTTTCACTCTTTGTGAAAGTTTCACAAGACTAACTTTATAATTGTTATTATTCAAAAGGTTATATGTATTTAACAGGAAAAGGTGATAGTAAATTATAAAATGGTGAATGTTTTTATCCCTAACTTAGGTCTTCTAATTGAGTTTTATAGAGGGGTTTAAATGAATTTACGTACATCAAATAATTTAGTGATTGCACTTATTACTATCAGTTTTTCTTTATTGGGTTTGTCTTTTATTTTGGGGGCAAACCCCAATGCTATTGGCAGTATATTTTCGTTTTATGGTTTAGAGACTCAGGTACCTGACCATCTCATGAGTATGATTGCAGGCTTTGCACTTTGTTTTGTAGGTATTACCAGCCTTCATTCTCATTTAGGATTTATTAATAGGGCGCTTCCCACCGTGACAGCTCTTATTATTGCACTTACCTGTTTACTTACATTGTTCAGTGCAAATCGTTGGCTTGCAAGTGAAGGGGGTTTTCCAGTAATTGGTTCGGGGCAGGGTATTATTAAGTATTTTGCTGTTATTCCTTTATTTTTATTTGTGTTTTACAAAGATGTTTTGAGTGATAAAGCGCATGTTGCTTTGAATTATGCATCGGTGGCATTAGTGTTGGTTTGGATTGGCGCAATGAAGTTTTTTGCTTTTGAAGCAAATGCGATTGTTAGCCTTGTTGAGTCTTCACCGTTTATGTCTTGGTTGTATATTGTTTTTAGCGTGCAAGGGGCATCAAATGCGATTGGCATATTTGATATTTTGAGTGTGGCGCTGTTAGGTGTTGGCTTGTATATCAGAAATGCGAAACTTATTTTACTTGCTGGACTAGCCTGTTGCTCGGTATTTATCATGACACAAACATTTTTAATTACCGCACCTAATGCGCTTAGCAGCGTTACAGTGTTTGAGCGATTAGGTCAGTTTGTAATTAAAGATCTGTGGTTTATAGCGAATTTAGTGATTATTTATCATTTAGCTGTATTCAACAATACACCTAAAGAAACAGCAGAATAAAATAAAAAGGCCTCAGAAGAGGCCTTTTAAATGATAACTAAACAACTACAACGGCTTTTTGCTTTTGAACTTTAGAAAACTCAAGGGCATCATTGAGATTGTTAAATTCAAAGTCAGTGGGTTCTTCAACATTTAAAGTACCCGACGCAATGTCATTAAGGAGCTTTTCGCCATCACTTACAAGACGTTGCCATTGCTGTGAATCACCATAATCGTGTAATGCACCAAGGGCAATTTCATGATAAGAAATAGTGCGCGTGAATGGTTCATCGACTGGGGTTTCAATGCGTCCTAAAATACTGATCACATGACCATTTGCCTGTAGAAGTGGCACTAACTTTTTAGCTTCTTCAGGGCCATTAGCATCAAAGAGTGCAAAGTAGCCACCTTCAGATGGTGCGTCGCGTAATATTAACTTAACGCCAAGCTTTTCGGCTTGCTCAGTCGTTAGGCTTTTTGATAAAGCATGTACTTCAAAGCCACTGTGATTCAGCATTTGTGTCAGCAGTTTATTAACAGCTCCCATGCCGGTTACTAATACTTTTTCGTCTTTGCGTAATGGTATTTTGCTAAAAGCTTGCCATGCAGTAAGCAGTGGGCAAGGTAATGCAGCAGCAACATTGACAGCTAACCCTTTTGGCACCTGCATAACACGGTCTGCATAAAGTACTGTGTGTTTAGCAAAGCTGCCGTTTTCACTCAAGCTATGATGATAAGCGACTGTTTTACCTATTAGTTTGGTATCGACGCCATCGCCTACCTGCTCAACAACCCCAGCACCGTCTACGCCAGGTGTATGTGTATCTGCCCAATTTATAGGGTCAGCTTGAATAAACTTCCAATCAACTGGATTAATACCAACCGCTAGGTTTCGGACCAAAATTTGCCCTGCTTTAAGTGCTGGTACAGCTTTCAATCCCAAAGCGAGTGCTTTATCAGCACCTTGAAACTGCCAAGCATGAGTTGTCTTTACTTCATCATGATCCCAGTCAGGAGCAAAATCCGGGTTTGCTTGCCTGTCGCCGCAACTAAGGGCATCAATTTGATTGATCTCGTCTTGGCTTAAGCTAAGCGAAAGGGCTTTTAAGTTGGTAGCCATATTTTCGCGTTTGGTAGATGACGGTATCGTCACCATGTCATGCGTTAACTCCCAAGCAATGACTACTTCAGCGGTGCTCACTTGGTGTTTGTCTGCAATCGCTTTGATGGTTGGATCTTTAAGTACTTTACCTACCGCAAATGGCATATAGCCGGTAACGAGAATGTCGTTTTGGGCACAAAAATCACGTACCTTTTGATTGGTTAGGTAGGGGTGAACTTCAACTTGATTGGTAAATAATGCGCCTTTTGGCAAAATACTTAAGGCTTCTTCCATTTGTGCAATGGTAAAGTTTGAAACACCAATTTCTTTCGTTAAACCAAGCTCTTTTGCTGATTGTAATTCACTCAAATACTCATGCATGCTTTCGCCATTGGCTGGGCTTGGCCAATGAATAAGCAGTAAGTCGACGTAATCTAGTTGTAGTTTAGTCAGGCTCTCTTTTACGCTGTTAATAAAGTCCGTTTTATTTAACTTATCATTCCATACTTTGGTGGTAATAAATAACTCACCACGTGCAACACCACTGTCTTTAATCGCTCGGCCAACAGCTTCTTCGTTACCGTAAATTTGCGCAGTGTCGATGTGTCTAAAGCCCTCTTCAATAGCTGTTAGCACACTTTGATATGCAACTTCGTCTTGTAATCTAAATGTACCAAAACCCAGTTTTGGCATAATTGATTGTGACATCATAACTCCTTAATTATGGAACGTGGGCAAAACATGTTCGCCGATGTGCTTTAATGCCCATTCAATGGGTAATTCGTTACGTCTAAAGTGCAGGCCAATGTGATTCACACCGGCATTTCTCATTGCCTTTAGCTCTGAGATGAGTCCGTTGACGCCTGTTTCAACCCCAAAACGGTGACGTTTTATAGGTGCATCAGGATCATCTAATAAATTTAAATGAATAAAACTAACGTACGGCTTATTTCCTGCGACCTCTCGCCACAAAGCGACACGCTTTTGCTGATCATCTGGTGTGCCTGGGTAAGCAAGCCAGCCGTCCATGTTTTCGCCAACCCATTGAGGGCTTTGCTGAGCAAGACCTGCTACATAAAGTGGGAAATCTTTCACTTCTGGTAGTAGCTTTTGACCCGCTTCTAAAGGTCGCTTAGGGGCGCCTTTAAGTAGCGAAACAGATTCACGTAGTTGCTCACCACGGCTTGCAAAATCAATATCGAATAAAGGGTATTCAATGGGTCTATCACCACTGGCAACACCTAAAATTAGCCGATCATTACTTAGCGCTTGCACAGTATTTGCTGCCTTTTTAACAAGCCAAGGTTGGCGCAATGGCAATACCACCGCTGCGGTGCCAAGTAATATATTCTTGGTTTTAGCTGCTAAGTAGCCAAGGTAACTGAAGGTTTCATAAACTTGGGCGGCATCACCAAATTGCGGGTCATAAATCGGTACGTCGCGAACCCATGCCGCTGCGTAGCCAAGCTCATCAGCAAGTTGAACACGTGATTCATGGTTAGCTAAATTAGGGATCCCAAATGATTGATTTGATTGTTGATTGAAATGTGCCCAATCATTATCAAGTGGAAGTTCAACCCCAATTGAGAATGGTTTTTGCGCTAATTTATCAAAACTCATTATGACTCCAAACTTTAAGGGACATAGCTAAGCAATACTTAACAATTTAATGCCGCCCTGAAAGTGATTTATGATTAAGTAATGAGGGTATTGTGGCGCTAAATTTATTTGCGAAAAACAGCAAGGATAACAAAACACCTTTGTCGTTTTTGCAAAGGTGTTTTAATCGTTATGAATTAGCTTCTTCTTTTGAAAGGGTAAAGTATGCGCGAGTGACTGGGTAGGCAATTTGTGAAATCAGTGCAGTGCCCCAAAGTAAGTTGCCAATGAGCGAAGGCACATGGGGTAAAATGGGAATGGTAACTAAAGCAAGTATGACGCCAAACATCCTTACTTTGGCTGTAGCAAAACGATGGGCTACGCGATGTTCGATCATTAGCTGGATCCACAATAAGCTTAATAAGTAGCCTGCTAACCCTACACAACCAATGACACCATATTTTAGGGGGTACGGCTGCCAGAACCCGGCTTTCACTTCGCCGGCGAGTGCAACGCCAACCATAACTGCACATAGCATTAAAAATAGGTGAGCTAACCACCAACTTACGAGTGTCCATTTGTGTTGATTTTTAGGTTTACCATTGCCAACAAAATCAAAGTAAATCCAGCATTGCACAAATACCGCAATACCACCAAACATAAAGTTAGCCAGTACAGTGGGGTCGACTTTATAAACTCCTTTTTCAGATAAAGTAATCACCAATTTAAAGAAACCTTCGCCTACGACAATAAGTAGTAAAAGGGCGAAGCGCTCAGACATATGCCCAAGGCGTGGTAAAAAGCGTTTATTTTCAAGTACACCAATTTTTGGAGCCATATATAAAACTTGGATAGCGGCAATCGCAGCGCCAAACACCCAATAACGATAGGGGGCAGGCATAAATGCTGTGGTAGCAAAAATGATGGCAAGAGCAAAGTAGTTACGGCTCACACTGCGTGCTAATTTTGTTGATTCGACCCCCAATTGATTGGTGCGATGAAATAAATAAGCTGTAATAAGGCGATTAGCAGCATAGGCTAATGCAAAATATGTCCAACCTTTATCAAGTACATGAGGGATCGAGGCAGCCATAACCATGGCGGTAACAATTTGGCAGGCCATGATCAGCCGGTGTTTTACATCAGTACTGACATAGAGTGAATTAAAAACGCTGGAGTCAGCCCACGCAAACCATACGGTGATGAACAAACCTGCAAATGTAAGAAAACCACTTAAATGTAAGTGGTCGCTCAAAAAATTACCTAGCAAAAAAATGATTACCACATGGATAAGGTCATAAAATAATTCAACCCAATGAACATGGTCATGTGAACTTTTTAAATCTAGGTGATGCTTAGGTAAGCGCCACATTGGGTGGTTTTCTAATGCCATAATTGATCCTACCTATTTCCTTTCGACAATAATTGCAGTGATGGTGGTTTCACCCTCATTTTTGACTTGATGAGTCCATGCGTCATGCCACATCACATAGCCATTAGGGATCTCAATTGTTGTTTGTGACTCTTTAGTACTGATGGTCGCTTTACCGCCTGTCTCAAAATAGACTGTTTCAGCATTATGCTTATGCCAATTATCTTGCTCACCTGGTGCTAAAGTCATACGTAAAACAAGTACTTCACTGTTATCTAGCAATACTTCATAGTGATTGGGTGAAGCAATATGTGCATGGGGAAGTTGTGCTGAAAAAGCATGTTGTGAGCACATAATTGTGCTCACCAAGCCAATCAGCAAAGCTGTCATTTTGCTCATGGCTACACTCTACTTATGCATACCGCGAATTGGGTAATTATTTTTTGGGTCGCGTATCCAATTAAGCCCGCTTACCAAAGTTGCTAAATCAGGTCTTACAAATGGATTATTAGAATAATCAACCACATGTACTTTACCTTGCTCGTTAACCACAAACAGTGCGGGCTCTGCGAAAGGGTGATCCGTTTCTTGTGGTGAACGGGGATCAGAAATGTAAGTACCTAATGCTTGCATTTGCTCTGTAGTCAAACCGTAAGCAAGTGGAAATGACACAGATAGCTGCTCTAAATGCGCTTCTAGCTGCTCTTTGCTATCACCTGAAACAGCAATTACATCAACACCCGTTTCTAATAGCGCCGCTTTGTACTGCTCGAGGCTATTTAAATAGCGGGTACATAAAGGGCAATGCTTACCACGATAAACAACAACAAGCTGCCAGCTTGCACCGTGTTGAGGTTGACCAAGAACAGCCTCTTCACCATTCAAAAGTGCAGCACTGATACTAGGAAATGCACTGCCCGGATGGAGTTTATTGCTATAAACAGATTCGTTACTCATGAGTGTTCCTTAAAAGTTCTCGTTTAAGTGTTTTTCAAAGCGCGCAAAGTCGCTGTCGATGTCTGCATTTTTCATCACGTCATAACAGGCGAAAGTTGGCATCGCTTGCATACCGAAAAACTTAAAGTTCATATGCATTGGGAAAACAAGGTCATCAACACTTTTACCTTCAAAAAAGTCAGCGGCATCTGCAAATGATTCTGCAGGCGCATTTAAAGTCAGCGACATCATATATTGAGTGTTAGTCAAGGTGCCGCCTTTACCGTAATTGGCTTTTGGATTGTCTTGATGACGACCATCACCATGGCAAAGCGCTCCCCCCATACCCGCTGTGTACACTTCATCCATGTATTTTTTGAATGACCATGTCATGCCCATCCAATTAATAGGTGATTGCAAAAAGACGATATCTGCCCATTGATGGTTCTCAAGTTCAGTTTCTACATCAAATTCGTCTTGTGTATTAACCACGCGAGTTTGATAGCCTTTTGCTTTAAAAAAAGCGTCAGCTTTTTCGATTAAAGCAGCATTTAACTTACCTTCAGAAAAAGGGTAATAGTGATGTGCGTTAAGAATTAATACGTTTTTCATAGTTGAGTATCCGTTTGTTAATTACTTTATCGTGTTCAAAATATATTCTGTGGTATATAATAGTAACCTAGATTATTAAATCAACCAGTCACCTTTTTGTAACTAGTCTGAAAAATGCGAGGATGTTTTGGAAAGTTCAGTAGAAACAGATAGTAAGGGTAGAAAAAAAGTTTTAAATGCTTGCATGGAACCGTGTGCAATTGAAAAAGGCATGCGTTTGATTGGCGGTAAATGGACGGGATCTATTATCTATCATTTAAAAGATGGCCCTGTGCGTTTTAATGATTTAACGCGCATGCTCGGTGGCGCAAGTAAAAAGATGATAGATCAACGTCTAAAAGAGCTTGAAAGTAGAGCGATGATCACCCGTCATGTTATTAGCACGCGCCCGATAGCGGTGACCTATGAGCTAACTGACTTTGGCCGCTCAGCACTGCATATACTCGATGAGTTACGGGTTTGGTCTGAATCGAATGAGATTTAATTAGCTTAGAGAGGGCAGGGAATGCATAAGGCACAATTTGGAGAAGTTGAATCAATTAAAAAGCCACCTCATTATGAGGCGATTCATCAACTTGCGCTTGATATTGTAAATGCTCCAAATAAACAACAAGAGTGGGCGGCGTACAATCAAATAAAAGAAATATGCGACAAGTTTGCAGGCACACCGCTTGATCATCCGTTTCAATGGGAAACGCTCGCTGACTTTACCTATCAAAGGCCAGAGGTTGCACTTAGCTATTATTTTAAAGCGCTAGAGTTAGCAATGTTACTCGAACTAGAGGATTATTTAGCGTCGATTAATTTTGCGATTGCAGAGAATTACCTAGAGAAAGCTGATAAGGCCCAAGCCCTAAACTTTGCCAATACAGCTTTAACTTTCGTGGAACAAGCAGCAGATGATGAATTACAGTCAGATATTAACGAGCTGATTCTCGCAGCTAATTCCTTGCCATAAAATTATTTATAAAAAAGCCAGCGTTATGCACTGGCGTTTATCAATTACGGAAAAGAGTAGCGCACAATTCGTTTTACGACAGAAAAGTACTGGCGAAAGAAGCCGTCGGTATTGTAGTGGATGCCGTGCTCTTTAAAGATAGCTTGCACCTTAGGGGCAATTTCGCGGTAGCGTTTTGCGGGTAAATCTGGGAATAAGTGATGTTCTATTTGATAGCTCAAGTGCCCAGTCATTACATGAAACAGGTTACCCCCTTTGATATTTGATGAGCCTAACGCTTGGCGGTAATACCATTGGCCTTGTGATTCATTTTCGCAGTCTTGTTGGTTAAATGTTTCAACTTCACCGGTAAAGTGCCCACAAAAGATAATGGTTGAGGTCCATAGGTTACGTAATAAATTAGCCGCTAGGTTGCCTGTTAAAACCCACAAAAATAAAGGCCCAGCAAGCATCGGAAAGAGCAGGTAGTCTTTCACTAGCTGGCGTGCACCCTTACTAAAAAAGCGCTTTTTCAGTTCGCTGTGCGATACCGTGTAATCTCGGTCATCTTTTTTCTTGCCAAAAAATACTCGCTCGGCTGCCATTTCATGGTACGACACCCCCCATTGAAACAGCACACTGAGCAATAGGTAAGTGACAAATTGCCACAGGTTTTTTATCCGCCAACGAAAGTCATTCGATAAGCGCAGTAATCCATAACCGAAGTCGCGATCTTTACCAATAATATTGGTATAGGTGTGGTGCTCGTAGTTGTGAACGCGGTTCCAGCTAGCCCCATCGCACGCTATATCCCACTCGTAAGACCTTGAATTTATGTATTTATCATTCATCCAATCGTATTGGCCATGCATCACATTGTGGCCAATTTCCATGTTATCGAGGATTTTTGCAGTGGCTAAACTAAGCACACCCACGAGCCATAAAACAGGCTGAATAAAGCCTAGTATTAATAGAATTCGGCCACTCCATTCAAACACTCGCTGGCAAACAATAACGCGGCGAATGTATTTCGCGTCTTGCTCACCGAGTTTTGATTTTACATCTGCTTTAACGCTATCGAGTTGAGCTGCTAATTTTTCATAATTGACTGTTTTTGTTGTGTTCATGCTGATAACTCCACGTCACTGACTGGTTGAGATATACAAAGTTGAATTAACTGCTCTGAGCTATCAGAGAGCTCACCGGTGCGAATATCACGTACGACGCCTTGCTTTTTAACGCATTGGCATTGATGGCAAATTCCCATACCACAGCCAACTGTTACAGGTTGCTTATTCGCTTGTAAGTGGGTCAGTAAGGTTTGTTGGTTATCAATCGTGAATGTTTTGCCCTGATGAGTGAGTGTTAATTCGTGCTTATCAGAGGTTGCTAAAACAGCAGGGACTGCACTGAAATGCTCACTGTCTATCGGCGTATTTAATTGCTTAGCTAAAGCGGCTGCTTGCTTATACAAAGCAGCAGGGCCGCACACTAACCAGTGTTTATGCGCATTTGTTGTCAGCCATGTCGTCGCATCACCGTCTTTGCCGCGCTCAAGTAAGTGATAATCAAAATTGCTCAGTGATTGCTTTAATTGCTCAAGCTCATCTTTAAGCCAGTGGCTGTTTGGCTTTGCATAATAAAGCAGGGTAATAGTTTGTTTGCTGTATGAAGGTAAAGATTTAAGCATGGCTATAAATGGCGTAATGCCTGAGCCACCGGCAAGCATGATTAAAGAACGCGCGGTATTTGGCATAACAAACTGGCCTTTAGGCTCAGAAATATTAAGCCATTGCCCTGGCCTCAACTTTGTTAGCTTTGATGTAAATGCGCCGAACTCTTGGCTGCGGATCAATAAACGAATTTGTCGCTGCTGCCTTGCTAATTGTGGTTCGCTTGCGATGGTAAATACACGCGTTAGCAATCGTCCATTCGTTTGGATTGTTAACGTAATGTGCTGGCCTGCTTGATGAACTGGCCATGTTTTTTCTGGCTCAATAATCAACTCAACGCTTTGTTCAGCAAACACCTGTACATGTTTTACTTGTGCACGAAAGTAGCCTTCGCGCCAGCCTGGTTTAAAGCACTGAACCACCGGCTCCCAGTATCCTGCCCATGACTGATGATGCAATAAATGTTTTGATAATGAATTTAATAACGCTCTCATTTTTCGCCTTTAGCTTACAAGTGTACGCCCATTTGGCGCACAAGTGTAAGCTGAAGTGTGATAATTGCAAGTCTAATTTGAGTAATTATTCTAAAAAGCAGTTGACCAAGGCTTTTAAAAGCGGCATCGAAGCAAGACTATTTAGAGTAAGGCCAAGCAAAGCGCTCCTTTAGCTAGTTAAAAGGAATTGGCTTTGGCTTAGAAAGTTAAAGCAGTTAATGAAAATGGATTTAATTTTAATTTTTCTAATGAAAAAGTGTTGCCGCTTTTTTGATTTTCGAACTATGTTTAATCAGGTACAAATACGTAGTAGAGGGAAAAAGATGGTCGATAATTGCACTATTCTTATCATTGATGATGAAGAGATTAACACTTTACAACTTGAACACGCACTAGAAGATGTTGGTAACATAATCACCTTAAACGACAGTACCCAAGCACTAGAGTTAATCCATAAAGCAAAACCTGATGTTTTGTTACTTGATTTAGAAATGCCAAAAATTAGTGGCTTTGATATTTTACAAGAACTTCAATTCAACCCAGAGTTTGAACAGCTACGAATTATTGTTATTACTTCACATGGTGATCCACAAATTGAAGAATCAGCATTGTCTTTAGGCGCAATTGATTTTATTTCTAAACCTCTGAACTTAAAGTTATGTCGATTGCGAATAGAAAATCACGTTAAAGTTAAAGCGCAAGAGAATATTTTACAAAATACCCAAGCTGCTTTATTTGCTGAAAAAGAGCATTTACGTATTACAATTGATTCGATAGCAGACGGCGTTATTTCAACGGATCAACATGCCCAAATTACTTATATGAACCCTGTAGCGCAAAGGCTTACGGGCTGGTCTCAAACTGCTGCAAAGGGTCGTCATATTGAAGAGGTGATGAAATTAACTGACTCCACAACAAAAACACCTTCAATAAATCCACTTACTATTGCTCTAAAGGAAAACCGCCCTGTGGCGATGGCAATAAACACGCAACTAACGAGTAAACAAGGGGTTGAACACCGAGTTGAAGATAGCGCAGCACCAATTTTAAATGAAAAAAAACAACAATGCGGTGCTGTTATGGTTTTTCAAGATGTTAGTGAAACGCTCGCTATGTCGGTTCAAATGACGTACTTGTCACATCATGATCAACTAACCTCACTACCAAACCGCGTATTACTGCATGATAGATTAACTCAAGGTATTGCCAGAGCCTCTTTTAATGACACTAAGCTAAGTTTATTACTGCTCGATTTGGACAAATTTAAGTTTATAAATGATGCGTTAGGCCATCATATTGGAGACGAAATTATTGCTCATATTGGCCACTCTTTAGATTGCTTTGCTTGTAACGATATTACAGTTGCACGTGTCGGGGGGGATGAATTTGCGCTTGTTGTCCCTCATGAGTCACATTCTTTGAGTCTAGAGCCTTTGATAAATCAAGTGCTTAATGTAATTAGTAAGCCATTTCGCTCTGGTGGCGAACAACATATTCTTTCTGCAAGCTTAGGCATAAGTGTTTACCCTGATGATGCTAATTGTGTTGAAGAAATGCTTCGCCATGCAGACTCCGCTATGTATAAGGCAAAGAACGAAGCGGCAAATAGTTATTGCTATTTCAGCACAGACTTACAGGTTGAAATGAATAAACGCCTTGATGTAGGTAATAAGTTAAGAAAAGCCCTCGAAAATAACGCCCTTGATGTGCACTATCAACCTAAATACGATTTACGTAGTGGCGAAATGGTTGGCGTAGAAAGTTTAGTTCGTTTAAGTGATGATGAGGGCGGGTTTATATCACCACTGAATTTTATTGAGTATGCTGAAGAAACGGGCTTAATTTTTAGGTTAGGCGAGCAAGTTTTAGAAAAAAGCTGTATTAGTGCAAAACGCTGGTTAGATGCAGGTGTGCCGACAAAAGTGGCCGTAAATATTTCCGCTAAACAGTTTACCGACTCAAAACTTGTAGACACAGTCGCGATGATTTTAGAGAAAACTCAGCTACCAAGTAAATATTTAGAGTTAGAAGTGACAGAGTCAGCGCTAATTGAAAACTATGAGTATGCGGTCAACCAACTTAAATTAATTGCCAAAATGAAAGTGAGTATTGCCCTTGATGATTTTGGTACAGGGTATTCTAGCTTGTCGTATCTAAGGCTGTTTCCTTTAAATGTATTGAAGATAGATCAGTCCTTTGTACGTGATATGCTAACTGATTCGCAAGCGCTTGATATTGTTTCAACGATTATTGAACTTGCGCACTCTCTTCATCTTCAAATTGTTGCTGAAGGAATAGAAACGGCTGAGCAAAAAAACAAACTAGATGAGTTGGGCTGTGCCACAGGGCAAGGCTACTTGCTTGGTAAGCCAATGAATTATGAAAGCCTAACGCAATTGCTTTTACCCTCGTTGCACAATAACGACCAGTATGTTTGAGCTTAAGTTTATCTTTTGTATGTCTTTTGAATCAATTTTTGAAATTTATTCTACACTTTAAAAACTATAAATTCGTTGGAACTTCAAATGACTAACTCAGTTGATCGTCGGCGTTTTCTTAAAGGTTTAGGAGCTGGCGCGGCCGTCTCTACTCTTGCATTTAAAGCACCTTATGTTTTTGCTAAAAATAAAGTCACATTAAGGGTGCTTGGCACACATGTTACATTGCAAGAAGAACTCAGAAGCAGGGCAATGCGTGAATTAGGCATTAACCTAGAGTTTACGCCAATGGGAAGCGCCGCCGTTTTACAAAAAGCAGCAGCAAATCCAAGTTCATTTGATTTGTACGAACAATGGTCAGACTCAATTAATATTTTATGGCAAGCGGGGGCAATTCAACCTATCGATATAGATAGGCTTGTTTATTGGGATGAAATAAACCCATTAACAAAAACCGGAAAAATAGTCCCTGAAGCTAAACTTGGCGCGGGCGACTCTCCTAATAAACTGCTTTATGTTCAAGACGACGGTACGCTATCGCAAACTCCGAGCAAAGCAATTAGCTTTATGCCTTATGTTCATAATGTTGACTCATTCGGATACAACACCCAAGTGATAGAGCAAGGGATCCCTTATCAAACTGAATCATGGGCTTGGTTACTTGATGAAAAACACAAAGGAAAAGTTGCGCTAGTAAACGCCCCTACAATAGGTATCTTTGATGCGGCCCTTGCTGCGCAGGGTCAGGGACTAATGACTTTTAATGACATGGGCGATATGAGTATTGCCGAAATTGATCAACTTTTTGCTATTTTATTAGAAAAAAAACGACAAGGGCATTTTTCTGGCTTTTGGACATCGGTTCCACAATCGGTGGACTTTATGAAAACAAAACGAGTAAACATCCAAAGTATGTTCTCGCCAGGGGTGAGTGCGTGTCGTGGAGCAGGCATTCCCGTGGTTTATGCATCTCCAAAAGAAGGCTACCGAGCTTGGCATGGTGTTATGTGCTTATCAGCCAATACACAAGGGCATGTAAAAGATGCAGCATACGATTATATGAATTGGTGGTTATCTGGTTATCCAGGAGCTTTTATCGCAAGGCAAGGGTACTACATTTCAAACCCAGAGCGAAGCCAGCCCTTAATGTCAAAGCCGGAGTGGAGTTATTGGTATGAGGGTAAAGAAGCCGTTGTAGATTTACGCGGTACCGATGAAAAGGTATCTGTAAAAGCGGGTCAAAAGCGTGATGGTGGTAGCTATATTCAGCGATTTTCAAATATCGCAGTATGGAATACTGTGATGCCTAATTACGATTACAGCTTAGATAAATGGTTTGAATTGTTAAATTCATAAGGGCTTAGATTGCTTAACATCTTTTCTAAATCAATTGCTGCAAAGATGTCGCTGGCGCTGCTGCTATTACTTTTAGCATTGAGTGCTAGTTTTTTTGTAATGGATAAGCGATTAAAAACCATAGAAACGGCATTTGTAGAGATTAGCCGTATCAGTAATTATGCGGTGAGTATCTTAAGAATAAATAAAGACATTGTAGAGATGCAGCGTGATATTTCTGTGTACGGCAACTCAGGGAGTAAGTCTGTTTTTAATAAAATAGAAGATAACTTTCAAAGTATAAAAAAACGTTTAGGTAATATAAATTTTAATCAAAATGAAGCAAACAGTCAGGTTTACTTAGATTCGATGTCTGAGCTTTTGAGTCGATACGATGAGAACCTAGCTGTACTTACAAAACGCTATGAGGCCAGGGCACATTTAACCTATCAGGTGTTACCAAGTATCTACACTAATGCGATAGCAGAACTTGAAACTTTGAAATCAAATAGCATCAATACAGAAGATAAATTAAGTATCGCAGAGCTCACTAATCTATGGCATTCAATGCATCACGATGCGTATCAATTTTTATCGAAGAAAGACTATTCAAAAAGGGCTAAAGTGAATACTACACTGCGCTTGCTTAATCAAAAACTACAAGTGCTTCAAGGTCCTGCGATAACACTCGATAAAATGTCCCAGTTTACTGCTAATTATCAGCAGCAATTCTCTAAAAGTATTCAAGCTAACCGTCATTACTTAAGTTTAGTCAATGTGGTTATGGCAGGTGATGCTATCGAATTTAGTACCTTATCAAACCAGCTAAGAGAGCTTTCTTTATCGAGATTAAAACAAATTAAATCGGAGGCTGAAAAAACAGTTTCAAATTCTGAGCGTATTTTAAAGCTCCTTGCGATCGGTGTTGTTATTTATATTGTGGCTTTTGCAATTGCGTTTCATTTGCAAATTTCGCATGCAATTAAGCGCCTTACCGTTAGTTTTAAATACTTTTTGAGTGGTGACCTTTCGGCCAAAATTTATGATTTAAATCGCAAAGATGAAATTGGTGTTTTAGCGAATGCAGCAGAACGATTCAGGGTTTTAAGTAAAGACCTTGCAGATGCAAAGCAATCAGCTGAGCGTACAGCGAAAGTAAAATCTGAATTCTTAGCAAATATGAGTCATGAGATCAGAACTCCTATGAATGGTGTTTTAGGTATGGCTCGGCAGCTAAGTCGCACACCATTATCGGCAGAGCAAGCAAAGATGCTCAATATCATTAAATCATCAGGTGCAAGTTTACTGGTTATTATTAACGATATTTTAGATTTGAGTAAAATTGAGGCTGCTAAAGTAGAGCTTGAGTCAGGTCCAATTGAATTAAGCTCCTTGTTGAACGAGTTAACGCATTTATTTTCGCAACAAGCTGAAAATAAAGGTATTGAGTTATTTATTACGACAACGCCAGAGCTCACCGACTTTATATTTTTAGGTGATGAAACTCGGCTCAAACAAGTACTCATTAATTTATTAGGCAATGCAATTAAGTTCACTCATCGTGGTAGCGTGTTACTCAACGTCATTATTGAAGAAGTAGTGAATGATGAGTTTAAAGTAACTTTTAGTGTATCTGACACGGGTATTGGTATTGCCAATGAACAGCTAGATTCTTTGTTTGACGCTTTCTCTCAAGCAGATGCTTCTATTACTCGTCGCTTCGGTGGCACTGGGCTTGGCCTGACTATCTCAAGCAAGTTGTTACATTTGATGAATTCGTCATTAAAAGTAGAAAGTGAACCAGATAAAGGCTCTATGTTTTATTTTGAGCTTAATGTTACCCGAACATTCATAACCCCTGCTATTAGTGAAAGCCTTCTTGAAGAGAGTAGTGAAAAGTCCGTTGATTTTTCCCATGTAACTGCACTGGTGGTTGAAGACAATGATATTAACCAAGTGGTAATCGAGTCTATGTTGGCTGAGTTTAATATAAAGTCGATCAGTTTAGCTGATGATGGGGAACAGGCCATAGCACAGTGTGAAATAGGGGCGTTTGATATTATTTTTATGGATATGCAAATGCCGGTATTGGGTGGCCCTGAGGCAACATTGAAAATTAGAAAACTACCTGCCTATAAGCACACACCCATAGTGGCATTAACCGCAAATGTGCTTGCAGCAGACAAACAGCGATGCTTTGAAGCGGGTATGAACGACTTTATTGGCAAGCCAATTAAGTTCGAAAACTTAAAACGTGTTTTGGTTAAGTGGTGTTCTCAGCATCACCAATAAACTAACAAGGAAGCAATGTGAACAGTCTCAATATAGATAATAAAAGCACAATGTCATCTAAAACGTTTTTGTTATTTGTTTCATTAATTTTTAGCGTTTTTGCTGCCATCGCTGTCTACTTTTTCGAGGGGCATGTTAAACGGGATGCGTTAAACTCAATTGATCAAGAGTTTACAGAAACAAACCAGCGTTTAAAGAAAATACTCACATCTTCAATATTGCAGTCGAAATCTGATTTACGATTTTTATATTCAACGCCCCCTATAGCTGGCCTACCTCGGGCTCATTTTAATGATGGAATTGACCCCTACGATGGTACAACCTATCAGCAATGGAAGGAGCGGCTTGAAACCATTTTTATAGGCTTTATGGAGAACAACCTTGCGGTTGAACAGCTGCGCATAATAGCTGTGAGCGCAGAAGGAAAAGAGTTAATTCGTGTGCAACGTGTTGGCGCTTCAGTAGAAGCTGTACCTGACTATTCTTTACAAGCGAAAAGCGCAGAACCTTATTTTTTGCCAAGTTCATTATTAGAAGTGAACCAAATATACATGTCGCCTATGTCGCTAAACAAAGAGTTTGGCGAGGTAGTGTTTCCTTACAAACCCATGTTGCGTTTTTCTATACCCATATACAGTGATAAAGGAAAGCGTTTTGCTTTTTTAATCATGAATGTAAATGCCACCCCATTAATACAGAAGCTAAAAGAAACTATTTTTGATTATTCTCAGTTAGTGATCAGCAGTTCAGAGGGAGATTTTATTTATCACCCTTATGAAGGGTATCAATTTACGAGAGACTTAGATCCGTCTATTACATGGCAGTCAGTGTACGATCAGCCTGTTCAGCACCAAAAGTTATATTTAGTCACTGCAACTTCACCAACAACTCGGCAGTTTTATGTTCATTCAGAAAAAGTACAAACAAGACCAGGTAAAAGTTATGGCTTTATCAATTTTAATCTTTTAGTGGCTAAGCAATACGTTGATAAAGTAATAAATGAAAAGCGGGTCATGACCTATAGCTTATTAATTTTGATAATTCTTTTTACGGGGGTATTACTGTTAACGTTTTACCGAAACGCAAACCGGAGCCAGTTACTAGCAGAGGCTAGAAGAGAAGCGTCTGCTATCGTTGAAGGGTCGATAGATGCCATTGTTGGTTTAAATCTAGAAGGTAAATTGACAAGTTTAAATAAAACAGCTGAAAACCTATTAATGTTGGCAAGTTCGATGTCGATAGGAAAAGCGAGTAAAGATATTGATTTTTTGGCCCGATTACCTATTCCTGATTACATTGCGGATATTCAAAACTCAAAAACACAAATCAAAGATGAATGCAGTATTTCTGAAAACGGTGTGGTGAATTATTTCGCCATTTCGGTCAGCCCTGTTTTTTCGGATCAGCGCGTTTTAATCGGGGTTGCATTGATTATTAGAGATATTAGCAAAGAACAAGAAGCTGCGAATAAAGTTAAACGTTTAAATTCGGAGCTTGAGGCAAAAGTAAGGCAAAGAACTCAAGCACTTGCTGAAGCTAAAGATGAAGCAATAAAGCACAGCGATATCAAAAGCGCATTTATATCTAATATCAGTCATGAACTACGCACGCCATTAAATGGAGTGATTGGCACGTTGAATATTTTAAAACGTCAAACATTGCCCGATAATGCCCGTAAGCTTGTAGATATGATGGAGTTAAGTGCTTCAAATTTAAGGCTATTAATAAATGATATTTTAGATTTATCTAAAATTGAGTCGGGTAAACTCGATTTAAACATTCAAAAAATCAAACCTCAATTACTGATCGAAAGTTTAGTCGAGTCATGCTCTGTGAGGGCTTTTGATAAAGGTCTTGATGTTTATTTAGATACGAGCGGGCTGGCTTGTTACGAAGTTAAGACTGATCCACTTAGGCTTACTCAGATCATTAATAATTTGATTAGTAATGCGATTAAGTTTACAGAGCAAGGCTTTATCAAAGTAACGGCATCATCTGAGCAGGTTTCTAATACGGAGCATACCTTAAAAATTACCGTGCAAGATACGGGGATAGGAATAGAGTTAAATACTCAACGTCATTTATTTGATGCATTTCAACAAGCTAATAGTTCTATAGCCGACAACTATGGCGGAACAGGGCTTGGTTTATCAATATGCAAACAGCTGTGTAATATAATGAATGGTGATATTGCAGTTAATTCTGCAATTAATGAAGGGAGCGCATTTAGCTTTTACATTAAAGTTGGGAGTAGCCAAGCCCCTAAACCAGATGTTTCAGACTATTATAATCATAAACGTATTTTATTGATTAGTAACAACTCGCAATGCCATGATGTGATGCAAAAGTTACTAAAAGTATATGGGGCTGATGTTAAAGTTAGCGACATAAACACACTTGCTGATGAACATACAAGCAATGTTGATTATGTTTTTATTGATTATGAAAGTATTCAAGCGATAAACCCTCAATCACTGGTAAATAGCCTCGCGAATACATTAGAACAAGGCCGTATAATTTTACTGCATCTACCAACTAACCCCCTTCCAAAGGCGCTCGTTACAAAAGTTACATCCCTTAATAAACCAATTACACAAACTAATTTATTGAGAGTTGCAGGTTTTGAAGTATCAGAAAATGAGCCACTTTATTTGCTGAGTGAAAACAGAACGACAGAAAATGACATAACAGCAGATGTTTTAACCCAACTTAAAGGCTGCCGAATATTAATTGTGGATGACAATGATATAAATATTGAAGTTGCACTTGGCGCCTTAGATGGATTGCCTATAGAGGTTATTACTGCTCAAAATGGTCAAGAAGCGCTGGAAATTTTATTAAATTCTAAAGTGAGTAACGAAGTTATTCATTGTATTTTAATGGACTGCCAAATGCCGGTTCTCAATGGTTATGAAGTGTGTGAAAAAATCCGAGCCGCAGAGGCTGGTCAATACTATGCACAAATTCCCATCATAGCAATGACGGCAAGTGCTATGGCTGGTGAGAAGGAAAAGTGTATTGCAGTTGGAATGAGTGATTATGTTAGTAAACCTATCCAAGCTCACGAAGTTCAGTCAAAAGTTGTTAAGTGGTCTTTATCGAATTACGAGGGAGATTCGCTTAGTACTGAACAAAGTAATTTAGAGCCTCTTTGGGATCGTGAGCAAGCATTGGTTAGACTTTTAAATAAAGAAGCCTTATTAATCAAAATATGCGAGATGTTCATTACTAAAGCGCCGCTAAGGCTTAAAGAATTGCAAAGCCAAATTAATGCTAAAGATAGTGAGCAAGTTCGTCAGGTTGCACATGCCTTAAAGGGGATGTGCGGAGAAATAAGTGCCAGTCACTTGAGAAGTTTATTCGCTGACGTTGAAAAAAAAGCGAGCCAAGGCAATTTAAACCTTGAGAAAACTATTACAGAAATAGAGCAAATACTTACCCAGCTTATTACTGATATCACTCAATGGTTAGAAGAAAATTAGTTTATGTTTCATTCAAAGAGCAATTTAAAAATAAACACAATTTTACGATATCGAATTATACCAATTCGCTTAATAAAGTGGTCTATTTTGAGGCAATAAAGCCTCGTTGATAACAAGGCAAAAATTTCTTTATTCAGTTGTGCTCGGCAATTGCCTCTTGATTGCTCTACCTTCTGCATCCATGCGCTCGTAAAGCAGAAATTTTTAACGCAGATCGTGGGTTTAATCCCTGAAAATGATTAAGTATTATTGCAGATTAGTATTAGCTGTAACTTTAAACAGCTAACGTGAGTTTCTTACTCAGCTGCAACCGGCCTTGATAAGACATACCAAGCTGACAATAGCATGAACAAAGCGACTGCTGTTGTAAGCGGCCATGATGGTGACGCACCAAGATAAAATAATATGAAGCCTATTGCCATCCCCACACAGGCAATACATTTAACTTTACGCGAAATCGCGCCATATTGTTGCCAGTTTCTTAATGTTGGTCCGTAATGGCGATGATTTAAAAGCCAGGCTTCGAACCGCGATGAAGAGCGCCCAAAGCAATAAACAGCAACAATTAAAAAAACAGTCGTAGGCATCACGGGTAGAATCGCACCTATAATTCCAAGACCTGTAAAAATTAAACCTGTGAGAAAGAATAGTGCCTTGAGTACTTTGGAACCTTCAGTCATTCCGTGTGTATTTTTTATTTTGTTGCTGCTCATTTTTATTTTTGGCTTATGCAAATGTTTTATCGACTAGCTCACGAACAAACGAAAATGCTTGTTGAGCAGCAGTAAGCGCATTTTTCCGTTGTAAATCATCAAGCTCTATTTTATTGATTGAATTAGAAAACTGTTGCCATGCAGCACCGCGGCCTTGCTCGGCTGGTGCTAAATGTCTAGCGCCAAATGTCTCTGATAAATCAATACGTTTGGCGGCTTTTAATAAATATTCTGCACCGAGGTTTGAGCCTTCAACTACATACAACCACGCTAAGCCTTGTTCAAATGAGAATGTGTGCTTATCAGCGTATTGCTTACGAATTTCATCGGCCTGCTGTTTAAATGATAAATCGCATAAATCATCGTACACAGCATCTAAGCGCTGCATACCTGCAAGCCCTGCAATGCAATCTTGAAACCTTTTATCATGATATAAAGGGGCGACCGTAATATGAAATGCTAGCTGTACTTGTAAAAACAATGCATAGCGTTCAATGCTTGAAAAAGGCCTTTTAGTCATAATCGCTTTATCTAAACCATCATGAATAGAAGATGTTTCTGCTTTAAACTGGGCTGTTAAAGTGTTCTCTTTAATTGTTTCCATATCCAATGAAGACATGATTAACTCCGTGTAGCTAATATTTAATTTATAAAAAATTCAACAGGTAAGGTGAGCGTTAATGTAGTACCTGCTATTTCGTCTGGGGGTAAGGGTAATGGTTCTGCGCGTTTGACCAGAGCAAGTACCTCTTCATCAAGGGATGACACACCGCTTGCTCTAAATAAAGAGACTGCAATTACTTGGCCTTCTCGATCCATTGTAAATTTGACCCAAGGCACGCCCTGCTGACGTTTCAGTTTTGCCATTCGAGGATAGCGTTTACGTCTTTCAAGGTGAGCTGATAATTGCATTTGCCAGCGCTGCTTAGCCTCAGCTTGTTGCTTGCTAAATACATTACTTACTGGGCCTGTACGCTGTTCTGCTGGTGCTGCATCAATTGATTTTGGTGCAGTTGTCTGTGCAACAGCGCTGTCGTTCTGGGAATTTTGTTTTGTCTGTTCAACTTTCTGTTTAACAGGCTTAGCGTCATCAACAGCTGTTTCTTGCACTTTTTCAACTTTAGCTACTTTGGGTTTTTTAGTTACTTTAGGCTTTGTAATTTTAATTTCAGACTGCTTGGCGATAAGCTCTGGTTGCTCGACTTTTGGTTGTTCTTTTGGTTTGGGTTTAGGCTTACTCTCAGCTGAGGATTGACTTGCCATCTGTTGTTCAGGCCCCTCAGGTAGTGCATTTTTGGGTACTTTAGGTGCGGCTACCATACTAATGACGACGGCATCAGGCATTGCGGCATTTGCCGTTTGTGTTATTGCAATTGCTGGGCTCATAATAAAGTAAGCTGCAACCAATAGATGAACAACTAATACTGTTGAAACACAGAGTAACTGTAATTTACGATAGCCTGTTCTAAGCGTTGGCTGGCCAGCTATCATGCTCATTACTGCTGACTCGCTTGTGTTTTTTCTAGCCCAACTAACGCAATGTTCTTATAGCCTGCTTTAGAAAGAATATTCAGCAAATCAACAAAGTCCCCGTAATCCACACTGCGATCTGCGCGGATCAAAATTGCGTGCTCATGAGTGATTTTTTGCTGCAATAACGCTTCAACTAGTTCTGTTTTCGCGACAGACTGCTTTTCACCAATAACCAAAGACAAATCTTTTTGTAATGTAAGGTAAGTTGGTTTTTGTTCAGAGGCTTTCGTTTCAGAATCAATACTGGGTAGTTCAACAGGCACGCTAACTGTTGCTAATGGTGCAGCAACCATAAAAATAATCAGTAAAACCAACATAACATCAATAAACGGCGTGACATTAATGTCATGTTGTTCAACTAGTTCTTCATCATCTTGTTGTAAGTTAAAAGACACGGCTTTATTTCCCTGCAGCTTTGATTTGCTGATAGTCAATTAACTGCTCTAGTGGTTTTGCTTGAGTATCTTTTGCTGATAAATCTCGGCTAAGGATTGTCATTATGACAGTCACTGTGTCTAACAATTGCGATTTATAGGCTGTTATAGAGCGTGAAAAATAGTTGTACATTACAACTGCGGGTATTGCTGCAACTAAACCAAGAGCTGTTGCAAGTAATGCTTCAGCTATGCCTGGCGCGACAACAGCAAGGTTGGTTGT
This sequence comes from Pseudoalteromonas sp. S1650, assembly GCF_005887195.1. NCBI lineage: Bacteria > Pseudomonadati > Pseudomonadota > Gammaproteobacteria > Alteromonadales > Pseudoalteromonadaceae > Pseudoalteromonas > Pseudoalteromonas sp. S1650. The sequence goes on from NZ_PNDF01000045.1 coordinate 69,985, forward strand.
TTGTGTTTTGGCGATGCTAATAAAGCTATTCATAATCCCCCAAACAGTACCAAACAAACCAACAAATGGAGCAACAGAACCAATGGTTGCTAAAACCCCCGTTCCTTTGTTCATATCTGCAGATAGCTCGGCTTTTACCCTATCTAATCGAGCTGCAACACGCTCTTTTAATGCATCACTTGTCGTTGCGTAATTACTACTTAAGTTAAGCTCATGTAGGCAAGCTTGAATTAATAGTTTTGCCGTACTTGGCTCTTGAGTTAAACCTTGTTCTGCCATTTTTAAGTTATGACTATTTAATAGTTTGACTAATAAAGCCCTGCCTTCACGTTTACTTTTATTAAGATAAATAAGCTTCGCGATAAAAATACCCCAACACACAATTGAAGCTAGTAGTAGGCCAATCATAACGGTTTTAACAATCACATCGGCCGCTAAATACATACCCCAAGGCGACAGATCATGACTAACAAAAGCTGCGCTATCGGCTAATTGTGGGTTATCTAATTTAGTTACTTGGCTTACTATTTCATTTACTGGGTCTTGCTCAGATGAATAACTATGCCCGGAAAAAAAGCCAACAAGAGCCACAAAAAGCACTACTCCAAATTTCATTAAATCTACTCCAGCCAACTGACAAAAATGGCGAAAAAAATAAACGTCATATTAGATAAGACGCACCAAAATCATTTTCCCGTAATAAAAATTAAAATTTTTTGTCGACGGCGGGCATTTGCCTTAAGCGATTCGTTGTAATTCTCTGATTGAATGGAATGTTTTGAAAAGAGATTAGCCAAAAGTAGTAATTATCATATTTTAAACAACAAACTTGCCTTGAAGAAATAACAATGATACGGTAATGATAATTGTTATCATTTGCCGTTGTTGGTAGGGAACCGCAGTGCTTAATTACACCGGTATGGATCTATTTGTTCGCGACAATCAATTTTGGTTATTAAGGTTTTTACAGAAGAAACTTAACCTTCATTGCCATCATGATGCACAAGACCTTTCACAAGACACATTTATTCGTGCTCTGACTTCGTCAATTGATTTATTTGAAGTGAAAGAACCCCGTGCTTACCTTGCTACAATTGCAAATCGTTTAATTATCGATAAAGCAAGACGTAAACGCATTGAGCAAGCCTACCTTGAAGCTCAGTTAGAGTCTTCACAAGAATATGCCCCTTCGTGTGAAGAAGTGCATGAAATGATTCAAAAACTAGAGGCGTTATCGCGCTTGCTTGAAGGGTTAGCAGATAAACCAAGGCGCGCATTCTTAATGGCAAGGTTAGATGGTCTGAAGTATCAAGAAATTGCTCAGGAACTGAATATATCGGTGAGTATGGTGCAAAAATATATCGCTCAAACATTGCTTCATTGTCACAGTCAATTACTCGATTAAGCCATAATGTCCGTACAGTACCCAGACTACAAATCTAAGCTTGAACAAGCCGCAAATTGGTGTGTCTTACTCAATTCTGACAACTTCACCGATGCCGATATTCAAGCCCATAGTCAGTGGCTCAAAGCCGATCCTGAAAATCAAAAAGCTTACTCAGAATTGCAAGCACTGTGGCGCGAATTTGACAGCACTGATAACAGCCATTTTGATTCGAAAATCCTCAATAGGGTACTAGATAAAGATAAGCCTAAGTCTAATCATTTTGCTAAATCGGTCGTTTTATCGGCACTTTTTGTCGGGTTTGGTCTCATAGCCAGTCATGTAGGTCTAACAGGAATCAGTTCTGATTATTACACTCTAAAAGGGGAGCAAAAAACTGTTGAGCTTAAAGATGGCTCCATACTGACTCTCAACGCGCAAACCCAAGTGGATATAGAATTTAGTTCTAAGCAACGATTGATTAAGTTGAATCAGGGAGAGATACATTTAGTGGCAAAAACTAATTCAAGTTGGCCATTAGTGGTGGAGACAGATAAAGCAACGGCAACAGCCTTGGGGACACAATTTACTGTTAAACGCCACGAACAAGATACCTTTGTCGTTGTGAGTGAATCAAAAGTAGAGCTGTGCTATTTACCTGCTCAAAAATGTGTCGTAGGTAAGGAAGGTCAAGCAATGTCAGTGGCTAATAGTCACCTCATTGGGCCAACAGCTGCAAACCCCGATATAGAATTAGCATGGTTAAATAATAGGTTAGTTGCTAATAATATGAGTTTAGCTAGGTTATTAAGTTTGCTTGAGCCTCATTATCAAGGCGTGTTTATTTACAACCAATCCGCACTTGAACATATCCGAGTTTCAGGTGTTTACCCAACAGACAATATTGCTATGGCGCTACAGATGATAGCGTCAGAACCCGCGGTGACCCATACCTCTGTCGCTAAGTATTTTGAATATATCTCATTGAAATAAAATAAGTTATAAAATTATTTTCATTAATTAATAAATTTTATTACTGCTTTTTGATTTTGCTGCGTCCTATTAATAGCTCTAAAAAATAATGAGAACTATTTATGTTAAAAGGCCGCTTATCGCGTTTAATTTTTACAGTCTTGCTATGCCTGCAATTTACATTTTCTGCAAAGGTGTTAGCGGATCAAGCCCACCAACTTGATATACCTCAAGGTAGTTTGGCTGAGGCACTTAATACATTTGCCCTCCAAACAGGCATCTTGCTGCAGTTTGATCCTAAGCAAGTTGGCGATCTGCAATCAACTGGTCTAAAAGGGGAATTCGAACTTGATACAGGATTCCAACAGCTTCTCTTAGGGACTGGCTTGTATGCCGAGAAAACGGCTAATGGAAGTTATGTTATACGTGTACTCTTAGCCCAATCAAATGGTGATATTTTACTCGATACCTTAGAGGTTCAGGCTACATCTAATAAGCGTATAGAAATTTATCAATCAGCCTCTTCAAATACTCAACTTGATCAAGCTCAGCTTCAACGTATTGCCCCACGTGATACATCAGATATTTTCTATAACGTTTCAGGTGTTACCACTTCCCAAACTCGGCAGGAGCCTGGGGTTGCAGTAAATGTTCGTGGCTTACAAGATTTTGGTCGAGTTAATGTGATGATTGACGGAGCTAGGCAGAACTTCAAACGAAGTGGTCATGGTGCTAATGGGATGGTTTATTTAGATCCTCAATTACTGTCGAGTGTCGAAATTGCAAAGGGACCAGTAGGCGAAAGTGGTGGTGCTGGCGCGATTGCTGGTGTTGTAAATTTTAAAACGCTTGAATTTGATGATTTGGCGGCTCCCGGTAAAGATCATGGTACTAAGCTAGCCATTTCATCTGGCAACAATGCCTATCACATGCAAGGCTTATTAGCGTCTACTGTGCGTGTGAGAAAAGATCTAGAACTTGTTGCTGCGGTAGGGCATAAGAATGTTGGCCGTTTTAAGCCAGGCCAACATGGTGGTAATGCTGATTCTAGTAATTACTTTAGCGCAATGAGTAACTTTACCGAGCAAGATAACTGGTCGTCATTACTCAAAGCTGATTACACAATAAATAAAGAGCAGTCAGTAAAACTTAGCTATATCGGCTTTTATGGCAACTTTGAAGAAGGCTCAACGACATCAGTAGATGCAGAGCCCGAAAGTAGCAGTTCACTTAATAACGATACGATTAAATTAGATTACACATGGGCTGCAAACTCAAATTACCTCAATCTTAATGCCAGTGTTTATTACAACCGCACTCAAATGCGTCAGCATGTTTATGAAATGGGAGAAAGCAGCAACCCCTACGGCGAGTTTAAATTGCAATATGAAACCAACACCCTAGGTATGGTTGTTGATAATCTTGCCTTTTTTAGTCTCAAGCATGATTGGTTAACTCAACATGAGTCATTGTTATTAGTTACTTTAGGCGGCGAGTATTTTAAAGACTGGACAGAGCCTCAAGCAATACAGCAAACGCCAGGAACTGGCGACCCATCTTGGTTTACAGGTGCAACCCCTGAAGGTGATCGCTCTCTAGGCAGTGCTTATATTCAAGCAGAATGGCAATACGGCGAGCATTTTTCTTTTGAATCAGGTTTGCGCTATGAGCAATTTTCACTGCAAGGAGGTGGAGAAATATACTCTGGTTACATTCTTAACCCTCCCGGAGTTTCGCCTAGTCGCACTTTGATCTATACCGACTTTGACGTTGACCGGCATGAAAATTACCTTTCACCAAATATGCGTTTAGCCTATCGCTTTAACGATAAAATACAAGGCTACTTAAGTTCAGCTCAGGCAGTCAGGCCGCCTGAAATCACAGAAACCTTATTATTTGGTGCTCATGTTGGTAACTCTTTCCCTTTTTACCCAAACCCTGGACTTGAAGCTGAAGAAGCTTGGAATAATGAAATTGGTCTTAATTTTGAGTTGCTTGATATAGCCAAAGGCCACGATTTATTCATTAAAACAGCATGGTTCGAAAATACCATCGATAACTTTATTGTCCAAGGTCGCGTGATGAGACCTACTTCTATTGATGACAATGGAATGACACTGAGTTATGTCAATTTACAAGATGAGATCCGTTTTCATGGCCTTGAACTGCAAGCTGATTATGAATCAAAAAGGCTATTTGCTGAGCTTAATTACACTAAAATGAATGTTGACCTTGGCAAGGGAGGCTATGATCCATTTCCTCTCGGCAGCCAAGTAGGTTATCCAGAAACAAGTATGGGTCAAGCTGGATCGGGAAGCTTGAACTATATCCCTCCACCTAAACATAGTGGTGCATTGACCCTAGGCTTAAAGTTATTTGAAGACACTTTAAAGTTAGGCGCTCGAATGCGTTACGAAGATAACGACGGTCGTGGTGGCAGCGCTTATGAAGACGTTGTTGACTGGCAAGTTTATGACTTTTGGTTGGAATATCAATTCACATCACAGTTTAAATTACGTATGTCGGTCGACAACCTGACCGATCTCAATTATGCCGAAGCAAATGGTACTTCATATTGGATTGCGCCTGGGCGCACCGCCACTGCTCAATTAACCGCAACATTTTAAATAATAAAGGAATAAAAATGCGACATACCTTTAAGCTAGCCCTTATTACCAGTGCATTATTTAGCGCAAATCTTGCAAGTGCAGCTGAAATTAACCTACAACAATTACATGCATTTGGTACACCGCCGACCATTATGATGGGCGGCGATAAAGGCATGATGCCTGCAAAACCTCCGACATTAAATACCCATAATGGTAAATTAATAGGTACTTTTCTTTCTGGTGGTGGTAGTGACTTTGCCACGCTAACGCAGTCGGGTATTTATAGCTTCACTCCCCAATTAACCGAAGGCGAGTTAACCGACTACACCACATATATAAACGAAGTTAATAACGACACGCTAGCCTTTGTAACGAATACCGTGGTTGATAGTCAGGGAGTTGTTTACGGTGGCGCAAACAGAACATTATTCAAATGGAGTGAAGGCGAAGTAATAGAGGATGCACTATCGCATTTGGATCTCTCTAGTATTAATGGGGGAGACTTCCGAGTACAAGGCTTGATGACAATAGATGCACAAGACAACTTCTATTTTGCCGCTTATGAACGAGGTAGTGATTATAGTGCATTACTGCGTCTTAATAGTGAAGGTGAAATCGCAGTACTGATTGACTTTAGCCGTGATGAATACAAACAGGGCAATATTTTTACTAAAGGTGAAGCGCCTGCCTCACTGATATACAGTGAGCAAGATAATGCGATTTATGGCCTTGCACATAAATCTTCAAAGTCTGATGGAGCAGGCAGTACCGAAGGCCTAGAAGATGGCGACTTCCCAAGCGGCACCTTGTTTAAGCTAGATTTAACTAATGCTAAAACGGATGGCAGCTCAGAAGTACAAATTTTAAAAACCTTTTCTAATAACCTACATGGTCTTATCGATGACCATACCTTAGCAACCAACTCGTTAGTAGAAAGCGGTGATTGGTTATATGGAACGTCAGCTAAAACAGTATGGCGTGCCCACAAAACCAATTTAGACGCATTTACCGTGTTACATACATTTGGTTCAGAACAAAATGAAGCAGAAACAAACCTAAATGGTAAAACGCCAGCGGGTCCACTTGTAGTTGCAGCAGATGGAAATATTTACGGTACAACAAGCGCCGGAGGCAGTGACGATAATTCAGGTGTGCTATTTCGTATTAATCTAAGTACAGATGCACGTGACCTTGATAAAGAGCAAGACAATTTTCAGCTTGTACTCCACTTTGCAGATCAAGCCTCACCTTTACCAGTAGGTTTAACTGCTGGTGCGCTAGTGAATGGCGAACAAATTATTTACGGTGCCACCAATGGCGACGCGGTAAACGACACAGGAAGCGTATATCAATTCACTGTAAAAGAGCATGCCTTGGAGTTTAATACTCAAACCACTGAAATAACTTTAGGAGAGAGTGTTGAAGTCAACTGGCAGTCAACCAACTTAAGCCAATGTACTGCCAGTGGCGATTGGCAAGGTGCAAAAGAAGCCAGTGGTACTGAATCAATTGAGCCAAGCTCTGAAGGTGAAAAATCTTATTTATTAAGTTGCCAAGACACTGACCAAAAAACACATGTTCAGTTAGTTAATGTGGTTGTAAATCCAAAACCAGAGCTGAACTTTACTTCTTCAGTTACCGAAATCACCTTAGGAGAAAGCGTAGAGTTGAATTGGCAAACATCTAACTTAAGCCAATGTACGGCTAGTGGTGACTGGGAAGGTACAAAAGAAACCAGTGGTACCGAAACTATCGAGCCAAGCACTGATGGCAACAAATCATACATTCTAACTTGCCAAGATAACGACCAAACTGACTATGTTCAAACTTTGGATATTTTAGTTAATCCTGCACCAGAACCAGAACCAGAGCCAGAGCCTGAACCAGAAGATAATAGCAGCAGTGGTGGGGCATTTGGCGGTCTAATCTTGGCTCTTGGCTTATTAGTTGGTAGACGCTTTCGTAACAAAATTAAAAGCTAAATTAGCAACCAGTTTTGCTAATTAACCCAGTCATATCAATCTGGCGCGCAATTGATATGACTATTTCAGACCTCTAGGTCATTACAAAAACAGAAAAGGAAATATTATGTCTATACAAGTTTCATATGGTGCAAATTATAGCTACGGCAGTTTAAATGACTTTTTCACCTACGCAAGTGAGTTTTTTACTGATACAACTTACGATGAAAGCATTGGTAGTTTCGCTGGTACTGAAAATCCAGATCCTATTGTAGATTTAGGTTTTTGGGGGAGCTTTGGCACATTCTCTGGCACGCAATTTGTGCAAGAGGGCACTTCAAGCGATGGCAGCCTAGGCTTTATCATTCAGGCTGCTGATGGCTCTTACTTAGATTACACCTTCTTCTCTAGCCCATCTCATACAATTTACGGTGAAATTGCCTCAATTTCCTTTGGTTACGGCATCACTCAAGATGCTAACGGTGAATACAGCTTCACTGATGAGTTAGTTAGTTTCGATGGTCTAGATACCATAGGCCTAAATGCCGGTATTGATACAAGCGGCAATGTGATTGACCGTACAACTGGTGACAATACCACCCATAACATTGTAGATGGCTTAAAAGATGCGGAGTTTGATTACTTCACTACTTTACTATCTGACAATGGAATTGACTTAACCCTAAACGACACTGGTGCTGCTAGCTTTGCATCACTTGAGACTATTGGTGTTTCAAGCTTTGTCGAATACGAACTCGTTGCATAATCTAACTGCACTGTAGCTTTGCTGCAGTGCTACTTAAAATTTATTGAGCTAGCTATGAAAACACTCTGCATTTTTTTATTCACTTTGCCGCTTTCTTGTTTTGCTACCACGGCGGTTGACGATGTTAGTGTAAATTACCTGACTTCACTTCATTATAGTGGCCCTGAAGGTTGGCCTACGGCAGGGAAACCCTATGCACCCCCTATCTATAATGCTGAGCGAGACCAACTACTGGGAATATCATCCACAGGACATGTAGATATTTTTGGTAACGACACTAGGGCAGCAAATATGTGGGGGCTGGCGCCGGTGCAAGGTCATTATTTTTCATTGGCTAAAGATATTAAATCATACGTGGGTTTTGCTGAGCATCCACAGCTCGATAGGCTTTATAGTATTGATTTAGATGGTAACATTTTTTATGTCCACTCAGATGGCAGTAATAAAAATATTGTTTTTGATAACAGTGAAGAAGAGCTTAGCAGTCAACCTAACGTTCAGCCCATTTTTGATCAGCAGGGGCGGCTACTGTTTATAGACACAGACGGCGAATCTTACTCGCGGTTAATGCGCTTAGACGCCGATAATACCCTGATTGAAATGCACCGTTTTAACAATAACCCGTATGGCTATTATACTGGTGCGGGAGGTATGTTATTGAGTGGTAATACATTATTTGGCTATTTGGCCTACCCCAGAGGCACACCATTTTTAGATACACTCTCGATTGATGATGATTTTATTGTCGGCGCCCTCTACGCAATGGACTTAAGTAACGACCCAGTACAAAGCCCTGAAATTATACACGAGTTTACCTTAGCCGAGGGAGAAGTTCCGTGGACAAGAGGTGAAGCTGCGCGTATAGCCACCTATTTGGTTGAAGACCAACAAGGTTATTTATACGGCACCACGTCGGTAGGTACGTGTAAAACAAAAGGAATAATCGTTCACAATCAGCAAGAGGCAAAATTTGATAATGGCATTTGTGGTGGTAGCTATGACTTATATTCTGTGACCGATAAAGAAAATCTCATCCATACAGAATATCCTCATTATGATGGCAGTAACCCTTTTGGCTCTGTATTTAGAGTAAAAAAAGATGGTTCTGATTTTGTGTTAGTGCATACATTTAGTGACCTAGATGGCAGTCAGCCCCGTGGACCAATGGCGATTACGGACAATGGCTACCTTTATGGTACAACGATGGGGGGCGGTGTCCATAAAGATGAAGTTATAAACGTAAAGCAAGGTAACCCATATCCTTCACAATTTGGGGAAGTAACCGGGAATGGCACCATTTATCGCATTCGCCTCGCAGATATTAAAGTTGAAAATGGCGTGGTCGTTGAAAGTGGTTTTGAACATGTACACTCTTTTAAAGCGGGGATAGATGTTGATGCCGACGGCAAAGTGCCAACCGGTATTATGTTAGCTGCAAACGGTAACTTATACGGCACCACCTTATATGGTGGCCGAGGGTACACCGATAATTCTGGTAATAAATACCTCAATGATAAATTCGGTACTGTATTTGAAGTAGATTTAAGTGCTCAACAGCCGACAGGCTCAGTGTCAATTAGCATAACTCCAGGGTCTATAAAGCAAGGAGAGCAAGCCGAAGTGACTTGGTCCAGTTTCAATGCAACAGACTGTAAAGCAACGGGGGAAACAGTGATTGGCGACTGGCAACCTGATTCGCCACTAGAGCCGCAAGGCAGTATGGTTATTTCGCCACAGACAGGGGTTTATACATTGACAGTTAATTGTAAGGATAGCGATGTGAATAGTCGTTTTGCTGCCCTAGCAACCTTGTATGTGGATGCAGAAGCCAAAGCAAAAGACAGTGAATCACTTAGCTATGGTAATGGCGGCAGTTTAGACTGGCGTTGGCTGTTTTTGTTTACTGCGGCAGCATTGTTTAAACCAGTTCGTACAACGAGGTTTAAATGAACGCTTCGCAAGCGCTGAGTAAACCACTTAAAGATGCTTTAAAGCTGCAAATGCGCAGTTTTTATCATGTTGCAGGGTTTAGTGCGGTCATTAATGTATTAATGCTGTTGCCTGCAATCTACATGTTGCAGGTTTATGATCGCGTTTTGAGCTCAGCAAATTTAGACACCTTATGGCTAATCTCTTCGATGGTTGCGGTATTTTTCTTATTAATGGGGGGGCTGGAGTGGATCCGGAGCCGAGTATTAATAAGCATTAGTCAACAATTTGATAAAACTTTACACAACCGTGTATTTAATGCGTTATATCAGCATCAACTTAAAACTGGTAACGCTAACTCAGGACTACTGATTAACGATCTTAATCAAGTTCGTCAGTTTATGACAGGGAGTAGCGTGTTTGCCTTTTTTGATGCGCCTTGGGCGCCTATTTTCTTAGTCATTCTGTTCTTTTTTCACCCTTTATTGGGCACGCTCGCATTGGTTGGTAGTTTAGTGTTATTTGCTTTAGCTTTAGCAAATGAATTATGGGCTAAACAGTCTCTAGTTTTAGCCTCACAAGCAACTACAAATGCTAACAGACTCGCCAGCGATATCATTAATAATGCCGAAGTTGCTCAAGCCATGGGTATGCAGCAAAATTTACAAGAACGATGGCAGTCAGAACACTGGGCTGGAATTTGCCATCAAAGTGAAGCGAGTAATTTTAGTTCTGTGCTTACTGCAACCAGTAAAGTTTTACGACTAGCATTACAGTCAATGATGCTAGGTGCAGGCGCATGGTTAGCTGTTGCGGGAGAAATAACAGCTGGAATGATGATTGCGGGCTCTATTTTGGCAGGACGCATGCTCTCACCAGTTGAGCAATTGGTTGGTGCTTTTAAACAATGGCAATCAGTAAAGCAATCACAACAACGTTTAAATGGCTTGTTATGTCAATATCCATCAGTAAAGGAAGGGCTTTGTTTACCTAAACCAAGCGGTAAATTAACCATTGAGAACGCCACTTTAATCCCACCAATGGCTCAGCATCCTGTTCTTAAAAATATTAGTTTTGAGCTTGAACCTGCAGAAATTTTGGCCATTATAGGCCCCTCAGGTGCTGGTAAATCATCAATTGCGAGAATGCTATGCGGTATTTGGGAGCCGCGTATAGGTAAAGTGCGTTTAGATGGCGCAGATGTATTTCAGTGGAATAAACAAAGCTTAGGCCCTTTTATTGGTTATTTACCACAGAATGTGAGCCTTTTTGCAGGCAATATCGCGCAAAATATTGCACGATTTGGCGAGGTGGATGATCACTTGGTGATTAAAGCCGCGAAGTTGGCTGGGGTCCATGACATGATACTCAAGTTAAGTAATGGTTATGAAACGCAACTAGGTGAAGCAGGAACCGGTTTATCGGGCGGCGAAAAACAGCGCATAGGTCTTGCAAGAGCAGTGTATGCTGATCCTAAGGTGGTTATTTTAGATGAAGCAAATGCGAATTTAGACGACAGCGGTGAGGCTGCGTTAGCAGCAACAATCAAAACGTTAAAGCAAGCTGGAAGTAGTGTGATATTCATAACTCACAGAGCGAATATTTTAGCTATGAGCGATAAAATATTGTTACTAAACAAAGGCCATGTTCAGGCATTTGGCGCTAAAGAAAACGTATTAAACGCCATGCAAAGAGCCAAACAAAGTCAACAAGGAGTGGCAATAGCATGAATGCTCAACACGGCATAGCAGGTCGTAAATACATTCTTTGGGGCTGGATTATGACGGCACTAAGTTTGGGTGTTTTTTTACTTTGGGGAGCCTTTGCACCACTCGATAAAGGTGCTGTGATTGAAGGTCAAGTTATTGTATCTGGAAGAAAAAAACAAATACAAGCTCCACAAAGTGGGGTGCTTGCCCAGTTGTTAGTGCAAAATGGTCAGTGGGTTGAGAAAAATCAGCCTTTAGTGACCCTCGATAACCGAGTCGCTAAAAGTCAGCTTGAGGCCGCAACAACTCAATATTATATGGCACTGGCGGAAAAAGAACGTTTATATGCTGAGTTTACACAAACGCCGAAGTTGCACTATTCATCAGCGCTAACCAAAATAGCATTACCACAAGCCGAAGAGGCTATGCGCTTGCATCAGCAATTGTTTGTACAAAGAAAAGCAACGCAGGATGCTAAACTCTTACTGTTAGAAAATAACAAACACACTACGCAATCGAGAATTTCAGGCCTACAAAATGTGGTTGCCAGTCAGCAACAGCAATTGTCGGTATATAAAAACTGGCTTAGAGACACACAAGCTTTAGTTGATAAAGGCTATCAATCACAAGAAAAACTTTATCAATTACAAGCACAAGCTGCGGAGATCAGCGCTGATTCAGCAAATTCACAAGCAGAACTAAAAGCACAACAGGCCAGATTATTAGAGCAAGACACTCAATTACTACAGACAATAAAAGCTTACAAACAAGATCTCAGTCAACAGATGGCTACCAATCAAGCAAGTATTAGTCATTTCAAACAGCAGATCATTACGTCTCAATTTAGCCTGGATAATAGTGAAGTTCGCGCACCAGCAGCGGGGCAAGTCGTAGGCCTTAATGCGTTTGGTGATGTAGTATCCCAATCACAATTATTAATGGAAATAATGCCTAAAGGCCAAACTCTTATTGTCGATGCGAAAGTACCAGTTCATCTAATTGATAGCATCTTACTTGGTCAAGAAGTTGATTTGCTATTTAATGCTTTTAATACCAGCACCACGCCAAAGGTAAAAGGCAATATAGATAGCCTGACACAAGATATTGTCAACGACCAACGAACTGGGCAACCTTATTATCAAGTAACTATTCGCGTCAATGAACAAGCGCTGCTAAAAGATTTGGTGTTACAGCCAGGGATGCCAGTTCAAGCATTTGTTAAAAATGGAGAGCGTTCGATGCTGAGTTATTTGTTTAAACCTTTAATTGATCGTATTCCTCATGCAATGGCTGATAATTAAAAAGAATTTCACTTCAATTAATAATTAAGAAGGTTTACCTAATAAATTAGCTTGAATGAGAATGATTATTGTTTATAATGTCCGCCTGCCACGCAACGGGACTTTGTAAATTTTGACTAGCAAGACTACTAACAGAACTGGGTTCAACTCGCTGTATCAAGAACACCACGAATGGTTAGTTCGTTGGATTGCTAAGCGAACAAGTAGTGCTGATAATGCCCAGGATCTGGCGCAAGATACGTTTATAAAATTGTTAAATAAGCCAATGCTTTATGATGATATGCGTAGCCCTCGTGCCTGGCTTACGAAAGTTGCTGGTAACTTGATGACAGATCAATTACGCAGGCAAGTGCTTGAACGTAATTATCAAAGCATGCTCGAATCAATGCCTGAGTCTGACTACTTTTCGCCCGAAGAGCAATTAGAGTTGCTTAACTTACTTGAGCAAATTGACAAGTTACTCACGGGTTTGAAAGCAAAAGAAAAAAAAGCTTTTTTAATGGTTAGATTGGATGGCATGAGTTATAAAGATGTCGCAAGCGAACTAAAAGTAAGTTTATCTTCAGTCGAAAAATATATCGCTAAAGCAACACTACAGTGCTACCAACTTGTTTATTTTGACAGCTAAATCTGATGAATTTTAGACTCAATCACAATCAAGCTCATATTCCAGAACACATAGTTCAACAAGCAATTCGATGGCAAATTAAAATTGAATCTGGCAGCATCAGTGAGGCAGAGCAGGCACATTTTGTGAAGTGGCGCAGTGCAGATCCATTGCATGAGCTGGCATGTGCTCGGTTACTACACCTTGATAAAGCATTTAGTGATGTTGCTGTTAAGTCCGCCGGGTATGCACGAGAAACGTTACAAAAAACAGACCATGAAATTGATAATCTGCAGCGTAGACGTTTGCTCAAAAGCGCGCTTGGTACGACACTAAGTGTAGCTGGTGTGGCTTTTTTAGCTGAGCAGCAAGGCGTTCGTCATTATTTAAGTGCCGATTTATCAACCAGAAATAGTCGCGAAGAATTTACCGTTTTCAAAAATAGCCAACTGTGGTTAAACCGCCATAGTACGGTAGAAATTGATGAGCACAAGAGTAATTCTATTACGCTCACGCAAGGTGAGTTATTTTTAAAAACCGCAGCTATTGATGCACCTGTTCAACTGCACACTGCTCATGGTGTATTTGCTACTCAAAACGCAGAAGTTTTTGTTCGTCATGAGGCAAGCCATGCGATTGTACAAGTAAACAAAGGCCTACTGCATTATAGTGCAGCGGCAGGTGAAAACAGTTTATCCCTACAAGCAGGCTCAACGTATCAACTCTTTTCCAATAAACAATTTTCGTTAAATTCTGGGGTTTTTGATTACAGTAGCTGGCGTCAAAATCTACTCACTGCCAGGGCCATGCCACTTGCCGATTTTTTACACGAGTTGGCTCGTTATCGAAGCGGTCATATTCGTTGTCATCCAAGTTTAAACGACACGCTAATTTCTGGTGTATTTCAGCTTTCAGATACAGATTTAATTTTATCAACTGTTGCACAATCAGTGGGTGCAAAGCTTAACTATCTGACCCGTTTCTGGGCTGAAATTTTGCCAAAGTAAAATAATTCTCATTTATTTTTACGGCTTTTCATTTTTCGTTCGGCTTTATAGGTATGTAACGAAAAAAGGAAACTCACATGCCGTCTCGTGTATTGCTTTCTAGCTGTGCCATATTTGTTTCGAGCCTGTTGTCTGTGGCCCCAATTTATGCGGCGCAATCATCAGCTAGTTCAGCTAATTTCACATTAGTTCAATTTGACTTACCTGCAGGTAATTTAGGTGATTCATTAACGCTTCTTTCACGACAAGCAGGGATCACACTGAGCTTTGATGAGCAAATCGTAAAAAATATCTCTGTATTAGAGCTTAAAGGACGCTACAGCACAGAAACTGCTTTAAATAAACTTTTACAATCAACCTCATTAGAAGCGTTTTTGATTGCTCAAAACGCTTGGATCATTAAAGCTAAGCCACAATCAGATGTGATTGCTCTTGATACTATTCAAGTTCAGGGACAACACAATAAACTAAAAAATAAAACCTATACCGAAGCAAAATCGGTAAACGTCATCACTCAGCAAGATATTGAACGATTTCGCGGTACCAGTGTTGGCGATATATTCCAAGGTACACCCGGGGTATTAGTCAGTGAGAACCGTAACTCAGGTGGTTTAGACATCAATATCCGCGGTATGCAAGGTCAAGGCCGTGTGCCAGTTACTATTGATGGAAGTCGCCAAGAAACAACTGTTTATCGAGGGTATTCAGGTGTCTCTAGCCGCAGTTATATTGACCCTGATTTAATTGGCTCAATGACGATTAGTAAAGGCCCTGTTATGGACGCGCAAGGGACCGGTGCGACGGGCGGATTAGTGAGTGTTAGCACTCTTAATGCAGACGATATTGTCAAAGAAGGGGAGCTGTCAGGTGTGCGTTTAAGAGCGAGTGCCATAGGTAATAGCTCAAGCGTACCTCAGCCTGGAACCTATGCAGGCTATTATCTACCTCGTAATGCCTATCGCTCAGATTGTCGCTTTTCAACATATTGTACTGAACAGTACTTGATGCCAGAGCATTTTGCCCCCGAAGAAGGAATGGACAGACCTAGTTTGTTAGAGTTTTCGAGTTACGCGGGGAGTGTTGCTGCAGCAAAACGCTTTAGTTGGGGTGACTTAGTTGGTGCTTACGCTAAGCGTGAACAAGGCAATTATTATGCAGGTAGCCATGGCCCTAAACCCGAATTGATTTATGGTGAGCCGGTTAAAATGGCTTGGTATACCGAGACTCCAGTCTCTATGGAAGGTGCGTCAAGATTTCGTGCTAATGAGCGTATACCAAATACAAATTTCAATAGTGAGTCGGTATTACTTAAAACGAACTTGGTGATGCCAAAAGATCATAGCTTAGAGATGAGTTATATCCTTTATAACAGCGAATATGGCGAAATGATGCCTTCGCAAATCCGCTCTTTTGGTCAAGCAAGACAATGGCTTGACAGCGAAGTAACAAACCATACCTATACATTAAAATACAAATGGCAACCGCTTACTTATGATTGGGCCGATTTTTCGGCTAATTTGTGGCACACAGATGCGATTACAGATCTTAATACACCTCGTCCCGGCTCAGTTGATATTGCCGACAACATAGCCCGAGAAGATGACTATCAGCGTTGGGGTGCTGAATTTAGTAATAAAATGATGTTCTACAATTATGGCGAACTTGCATTGAGCTATGGCATAGCCGGGCAGTGGGAAGATATGGATACCGATACGGTCCAAACAGATAATTCTTATGCAGGTTCACGAAGCGGTTGGCGTAAAGAGTTTAGTGCTTTTAGCGCTGTCGATTGGCAAATTACAAAGCAGTGGCAATTAGAAGCAGGGTTCCGCTTTAGTCATTTCTCTTCAAAAGATAATAACCCTTTAGAACTTAAGCCTAATAACCCTGCATGTACACCTGATGGGCAAGGAGGCTGTGTTCCTGTCAATTATCAGAATAGTCACTCAGGTGGTGCGCCGATTATAGCTTTAACGTGGCAAGCGTTAGACGGTCTTCAATTATACATTAGACACGCAGAAGCTTTACGTATGCCAAGCTTGTTTGAAAGTACCTCTGGTTTGTCTGCGAGCCCTGTGCTTGATATATCTCTGAAGCCTGAGCATGCCAAAAACCAAGAATTGGGTATTAATTATTTAAACGAAAAAATAGCGAATAACACAGAGAAACTGGCTATCAAGCTTGCCTATTTCGAGAATCATGTAGATGACTATCTGACTCGGACACAACCAAATGCGTGGGAGGAATCACAAGGCGGTTTGCTCGATTTATTTCGTATGCGCAATATCGACAGTTTAGATCTTAATGGTGTTGAGTTTAACTTTAGTTACACAGCACCTTTTTGGTTAGTTGAATTAAGTGGTACTAAATATTCTTATATTGAAGTGTGTAATGATGGTAGCTACGTGCGTTATGAATGTACTGATTGGGGGATCACACAGAGTTACATCAATAATATGATCCCGCCTAACTGGCATGCCAGCCTGCATTTAGGGTTACGTCTTTTTGATCAAAAATTCGAGACTGGTTTACGCGCTACCTTTATGGGCAAAAGAAACCCAGTTCCTCGATATAACGCACCAACAGGTTTTAATGAGCCTGTGCTATGGCACAGCTATAACCTTTTAGATTTCTACAGTTCATACCAATTTAACGATACGGCGACCCTTGATTTTACTATCGATAATATTACCGATCGTTACTACTTAGACGCATTGAGCTTAGGACTTGTGCCAGCCCCAGGGCGCACAGCCAAGCTTAGCTTAACTTTACAATTTTAATTGCCAGAAAAACCAGCAAGGAGACCCCGATGAAATTGATGCTACATACATTCACTGCTATAGGGCTAGCTTTAGCGCTAACCGCTTGTGGTGGAGGTGGTGGTAACGACGATAGCACCCCTGTTGTTGTTGAACAAAAACCGACGGCTGTCATCACAAGCAATACAGAACAAACAACGTTTTCACTTAAAGATGGTGCAGTACAAATTCAACTAAGTGCTGATCAAAGTAGTAGCGCTGATAACAAAGAACTTAGTTATCAATGGCAACTTATTTCTCGCCCAGAACAAAGTGAAGCAGCTTTAACCAGTAACGATAGTCTTAGCACCGATTTTGTGGCTGATCTTCCTGGTGAATATGTCATTAGTCTTATTGTTAATGATGGTGTTAATAACAGTGAAGCAACACGCATTACGTTTAATGCAACATCACCATATCCGACAGCAATCACTGAGCCTGTATACAGTGTAAGTTTGGGCACAACGAGTGTCGGCCTAGATGCAAGTGCCAGTTTACCTCCTACAGGCGAGACAGGCAGTTTAGATTATCAATGGAAGATTGTTGAAAAACCGGCTGAGAGTGCGGGTTATTTAAGCAATGAAACACTTAGTTTAGCTACTCTATTTGTTGATGTAGCTGGAGATTACAAACTAGAGTTGGTTGTTTATTACGGAAATATTGCCAGTGAACCAAAAACGGTTACCGTAACTGTTTCATCAGGTAATGCTCCACCTGTTGCGATTGCTGACGATGTGACGGTTAAGCTTGGGCAAACAGTCACGCTTGATGCATCACAAAGTAATGACCCTGAAGGAGCGTCTTTACAATACCGTTGGAAATGGGCTTACAGTCCTGTTGAACCAGATGCTATTCCATTACCTGAATTAACAGGAAGAACAACAGATACACTTACTTTTACGCCAGCTGCAGCGGGAGAGTATTCATTGGTACTGTTTGTGTTTGATGGTGCAAGAAAAAGCGAAGAGCGTGAAGTTCTTGTAACTGTAGAGAAAGATCCTGAGTCTAATGAAAACAAAGCACCCGTTGGCGAGTTACTCGCAACAGGCTATTTCCCTTCTTATAGTATTGGTGAACAAGAAGTTGGTTTACGCGCTGAGTTTAATTTTTCAGGCTATGATCCAGAAGGTGAAGCACTGCAAATAATCAGTGCGGAACTTATAGAAAAGCCAGAAACAAGTACTGTTGAGTTAGTTGATATTGGTTCTTGGAAGCCAATGGGTAAAAAGATCCAAAAGCTTGATGTTGAAGGCATGTATAAAGTACGAATGGTCGTATCTGATGGTGTTAATCAACTAACAACCAATGCAACAATGGAAGCTAAAATTGGTAATGTTAATGGGCAGCCTTCAACACGCGGTGTAGATGCTCAATCTAAATCAGTTATTGTAGGTGATGCACTTGTATTCGATGCATCAAGTGAAGACCCAAATGATGATCCAATGACATTCCATTGGGAACTTGTTGATCGTCCAGATGGCAGTAACGCGGTTATTGAGCCAGTTATTGAACCTGAAACCCAAGAGTATCGCCGTGCTCGCGTGGTAACTGATGTACCAGGCTCATATACTGCGCGCTTGATTGTTGAAGATGATCGCGGACTTTTTGCAAAAACTTATGCAGAAGATGATGGCCTTGCAAAACTTACCAATACTGCGCCTGAAATTCGTTCTGTTGTGTGGGCACGTAGCTGGGGAAGACTACAGCCAGGTGAAGATTACTATCAAATCTTACCGTGTATGTCATTATTACATCGCCCAGTTACGGTTGATGCTGATGGTGACGAAGTATTCACCCATGAAGAGTTAATTAGCACGCCTGAAGGAGGAGAATTCACAAGTTACCCTGATGAAGCTGATTGTCCTGCCACACGCGGTCAAGTGTTTACCAAACCAGGTACTTATACATTCCGTTATTCAGCGACTGATTTAATAGACGATGCACCACAATATGATTTTGTTGTTAAAGTTGATCCATTATCAGAAGCGAAAGGTGTTCGCTTACGAAGCATTAATGAAGATGGCGAAAGCTTATGGCACCCACTACCGTATGAAACAATTCCACCATTTGCAAATGGCTTTAGTGCAAGCTCGCGTCCATTCTTAGAAGAAGGCTATGTGCAGTGGGAGCTAAGTGCTATGGACAGTGCGTATACAGTTGAAAATGTTAAGGTGAGCCATATTAATGGTGGTCTTGCGAGTCTTACCCCTCGCTTTGAAAACCTGTATGAAGGACGTGTTATTCAACAAGGCGAAAGTTTAGCATTTCAAACCATAGTACCTGCAGTGCCTTGTATTCGTAATGACGATAAGTCTGAAGGCTTCCATTTCTCTTTCAATATTAGAGAAATCCCAGAAATTACTTATGTATACGAAATATGGCGCACAGCCGATGAAGACAGTCTTTTCAATGAGTGGGAAGAGTGTGAAGAAGGCCAGCTAAATTAAACAGCCAAATTAAAAACTTAAACAAGCGAACCTTCGGGTTCGCTTTCTTAATATTACCCCTTCCACGTTCCTTTAGACGATATCGTAAATCAAACAAACGCATTCAGAATTCACTCTGATAATACTAGTGAGGGAATTGTACGCAAATATACTTTCCCATTGTGATAATGCAAAAGCGTATTGCTAACGATAATTTAAGGCTCTGAAATAGAAAAAGTGATCTTTTATAATCCTTGAGCAGAAAATAAGCTCTTTGCAAACTATGCTTGGAGCTAACTTACATAGTTTCTAACCTCTCTTTGTACCCATTCATCTTAATATACTATTTAATAAGCTATTATATTTGTATGATAATAAAATCACTCAAATCTTGAGTTCATAATCCAAAGGAACATACCTAATGTGGTTTACTAATCGCAAACTTTTATCTGAAAATATTTATTTAAAAGAGCAGGTTGCAGAATACGAAAATATAAAGCATGAGCTCAAAGAAGAGATGTTGTATTTTTTACTGAACAAAAATAGCACCATTATTGAAGTAAATGAACGATTTGCAGCAGCGCTAGATTTCAAAGCAAATGATCTAATAGGTAAAACCCTAAATGATTTGCTCCTAAAAAAATCAATTAAAAAACCCCACACACAAAAATTACTCTCGGCAATAATTAAGTTAAACCATTGGCACGGCGCCTTACAATTACAAACTAATACAGGTCGTGAACTGTGGCTTAGAAGCATTTTACAGCCAATAAATGGCGAACTTGCCGTGTATTCAGCTGAACTTACAAGAACTATATCTCAATCTAGAGAGAAGGAAGATATGCTTATTGCTCTCAGTCGTTCTTCTGCGGTGATTGAATTTAGCCTAGATGGCGTAATACTCAACGCTAATGATAACTTTTTGAATGCCATGGGGTACTCTCAAAATCAAATTCTAGGAAAGCACCACAGTATGTTTTGTGATCGACATGAAGTTGAATCGAATGCCTATCAGCAGTTTTGGTCTGAACTTAAGCAAGGGCGCTTCATTTCAGACCGCTTTAAAAGGATTGATAGTCACGGTAATGAGGTATGGCTTGAAGCCTCATATAACCCAATTCATGATGACAATGGTGATTTATATAAAGTTGCTAAGTTTGCGACTGTCATTACAGATCAAATGAGAAGAGAACAAGCAATCTCACAAACTGCAGAGATTGCTTACGATATTTCAAAGCAAACAGACGCAGATGCAGAAAACGGTTTAGAAGTTGTAAAGCAAACAATATCAACGATGAATGCCTTGTCTAAGAAACTCGAAACAGCCAGTGAAGGTATCAATAAATTAGATGTACAGTCAGCTAAAGTAGCTCAACTGGTTGATAGTATAAAAGGTATTGCTGACCAAACTAATCTACTTGCTCTCAATGCTGCAATAGAAGCAGCAAGAGCAGGAGAGCAAGGACGCGGGTTCTCTGTTGTGGCTGATGAAGTAAGACAACTTGCTTCAAGAACGAGTGCCGCTACTGAGCAGATAATAGGTGTTGTGACGGAAAATAAAGTATTAACACAAGATGCTGTAACTCAAATTGAATCTAGCCTAATAGAAGCAAAAGATGCATTAGAGTTTTCTAATAGTGCAGGTAGTGTAATCGATGATATTCAAAAAGGTGCAAAAGAAGTGGTTGAGGCCGTTAGTCAATTTAAAACGAACCTTTAGTTAAGGGCTGCCGAACAAGGGAGTAGCGTGTTACTCCTTTTTATTTACTTATCTTTAATGTAAAAAGAAGCATGACTAGTATCCCCAAAATGCGTAAACGTAAATGCTCTAAAAGTTTGTGTTAGAGGTCTTGAGTGCCAAATTTTATATAATAGTATAATATTTTCTATGTATTGAATTTAGGTAAGTGATGGTGTACTTTAGTGCTGGTTTTGAGTTTTAACTCTAATTATATCCCTTGCTGTTATTTCTTTTAACTTTCTTAGTTAATAAAGGAATGGAAGCAATATGTTTTTTAAACCAAGGATGGGTATTCAATGACTACACAATTTTTTTATAGAAGTTGCTTTAAGACACAGTGTTCAAGAATCGCTGCTACCTCTTTACATTCGTAGCGCTACTCCATTTCTAAATAATATTACTATACCTCAATTTCTAATATGATTTGGCTTTTTATGTCTTGCGTTTATAAAAAATGCTCATTTAAGAGCGATGGTTTCACTCTTATTGAGCTTATGATTGTAATTTCAATTACAGCGATTCTTGCATCAATCGCATTTCCTGCATATCAAAATTATATTCTTCGTAGTCATGCACATGTAGCAGGAGCTGACTTAGTTGCACTATCTGTAAGTTTAGAAAACCGATTTCAACGCCGATTGAGTTACTCAGGTGCTACAGTTGATAATGTAAATTGGTATCAGTCATCTAAAAATTACACTATTAATATGAGTGTGACGGCAAACTCATACCTCCTCAAAGCAACTAATTCTGATTGCGTATTAACTTTATCCAACACCGGTTCACGAACACTGTCTGGTAATTGTGGTGGGTTGAAGTCTTGGTAAAAAAACAATCGGGTTTATCTCTCATTGAGCTGATGATAGTAATAACAATTATTGGTTTTTTGGTATTAGTAGTCGTTCCTTTTACTCAATCTTGGATATATGAAGCTCAAGTTAATAACGCAAGAAGTTTACTTGCGAATGGGTATAGTCAAGCCAAGGCATTGGCATTACGTAACCCACAAAATTCACAGGGGGATTTAGCATCATCTGCATGCGTTAAATTAGCAGATGGGGTGCTTCAGGTAAGAGAACCTGAAGGTTCCTTATGTTCTGGAAATATCGTTTGGCAGGGGGACTGGCCTGAAGGTGTTTCTTTACTTCGAAGTAATAATCGCCTTACGGTATTTTTTATTAATAATCGAGGCTTAATACTGAAAAATGATCAGCAGGTTGGTGATAATCTAACGTTTACTCTCAATAAAGGAGCTGTTTCTTACAATGGGGCTTTTTACTAAAGGATTAGTGCTTCAAAGAGGGTCCTCTTTGATCGAAGCGATGGTCGCTATGTTAATCTTGGCAATTTTATTTCTCGGTATTGCACAAGTTTTAGGTCGAGGTTTAGTGAGCCAACGCTATATGAATACATATAGTTTAGCGCTATTGGAAATGCGCGAACGCCTTCAACAACATAATGATGTAACTCTTTGTAGTAATCCTGGAAATCTCAGTTGGGTTGGGAATATTCAGTTAGTTGCAAGGTGTGATGAGAATGATGTAACTATTGGTGTTAATGGCGCCAATGTATCTGTAAAAACAAATGTTTTAACGCTATCAACGAATGGAGACGAAGAATCACAAGCATTTTTTGGAGCTGATGGCGTTATTCGAATATCGGAAAGTTCGAGTATAAAATGAAGAAACAAGGCGGTTTCACTTTAATTAGTTTACTAGTTGGCTTGCTAATCTCCTCATTCCTACTAATAGGAATGATGATGGTATATAGAAACACTATCCAAGTTGTTGTTCCAGCTTCTGAATCTTCTCGAAGTGATGGTGAGCGCGTTTCAGCTTTATTATCCACCAATATGATGTTACAAGCTGCAGGCTTTGGAATCGAGAATTCATCATATGGTTCTCATTTACGCATTTTCAAGAGCAGTGCTTTTGTTCCTTTGGCTACATCTGAAGGTTCTGTTGCTAGTGGTGATACTGTTTTATGGCTAAGTAAAGATTTTAATGGTACTCAATGTCGTGGGTTATCGGCAGATGGTGAAGGTGGTTTGTGGCAAGTATCATGTGACTTAGATATGCAAAATATAAAGCTTACTTCAAGACTTATTCTACCTTCCCAGTATGGAGCAGAGCAGGCCACCCCTATTACAATTATCGCTAAGAGAGTAACTTGCTATCCATTTAGTACAGATATTTCAGGTCGTTTAAAACTGGTTTTAGTATTTCATAACTCTGTTGCACGACAAATTGAAAGCTCAACATGTTTGCTGAACTTTGTTTCATAATACAAGGGATAGTATGAACAGAATTACTGTTAGGTCGCGTCAGTGTGGTGCAGCGACAATCACTATTTTACTCTTAGTGGGAGTGTCAATTTCCATTGCTGTTTTAGGTTCACTTCATTATATCCAAGGTTCTCAAAATCAGAGTTTAACCATGCATGCGCAAACACTAGCCCAACGAAAAGCTTGGGTTGGAGTAGATTTAACAAAAAAGTATTTAAATGCTCTTAACAGCTCTCAATTGGAAGAATTAATTGATTCATTACCACTTAAAGCAGAAGTTGGACAAACACAACTGACACTCAAGCCAAGCGTCAGTGACCCAAATATTCATCTCTCCCTATTTAAAGAGGAAGTGGATGATAAAACATATCTTTATGCTGAAGTGAATGCTGAAGCGGCAAAGGGGACAAAAGCTTACTCTAACTCATCAATTGAAGCTGTTTTTGAGCTTCAACATACAGGCACCAAGTCACCAATAAAATCATGTTCAATGGTTCGTACAGCTGTTCTCAGGGGAGCAACTGACTTAACAGGAGGTGGAACAGACTTCTTGTCAGGTGATGCTCTCTCAGATATCGCTGTTGAAGGCAACTTGACTCTCACAAACTCTTCAAAAAGTGGTATTTCTGGTTGTGTGAGCGGTGATGTTTATATGAATGGCGGGGGAATAAAACGTAATGCAAACCTGTATGTCGGTGGTCGCTTTACGCTTGAAAGCATGTCAACGCCTGAACATGTGGGCGTTTGGGCGCGTGATATTGATATTGGTAATAGCGGTAAAGGGGTCTATGAATACCTTCGAGCTGGTGCTTTTAGTGCAGAAGTGCTGGATGATACTGGTAATTTGATTGGAACGGCTGGTATAGGTGGTAAGCTACTTAACGATGCTGGGGCCGCAGGATCATCGAAGGATTTAGGAGTTTTATTACCGTCAAAGAATCTAAAATTTGTGGTTGAAATGACTTCTGGTGGGCGATTACTTGTTGACTTAAGCGATGCCAATATTGAGAACTCAACTGGATTTGTGAGCGGGTTTGCAAGTGAGGTTTTAGATGGTGATGATTCTTTACCTTCTGTAATACAGTTCGTCACTACTGGAGTCCTCGGGGGAAACATAGATATTTTCACCCTTACAGTTGGAGAACTATGGGGGCAAAAGATAGTAAGTGATGGATATGACGCTAATTATACAAATGTTTTCTCAAATGGTGATTTTAGCGTAGGCACTGGTAATATCGGTTCGCTGATTGGTGGTGGTAATCTACGAGCGAATAAAGGTGGATGTAGCAGTGATTCAAATTGTTGGAACTTACCTAAAATTCTTAACCCGAGCCAAATTGCTGGAGAGTTAAGTATTGGTGATTATCAAGGTAATGCAACGCTAAATAATCTAGTCCAAAAAATGACTGGAATTAACTCTAGCTTGCCTGGGGTGCCGTATTGCGACACAAGAGTAGCTAAAGTGGTTGCTGATGATTATAAGGCTTCAGCTAACTATATTTTTGAGGAGGTTGATGGTAAACGTCATCTAACGATTCAAAATGTAAGTTTAGCTGATGGAACAAGCCTTGATGGTGTTTATGATCTATTAAAAGATGAGCTTCGTTTTTTTGGAGAGCAGCCTTTTCTTTCATGTGGATGGGGAAGTGGGCATTGTTTTCGAAACAACGAAATTTGGGAATTAAATGGAATTTCTTCTTTTCCGCCAGGAATTGCATGGTTTGATAGGTCGTTAAAAATTAATGGTGTTGGCAGTAATGATGCCGTAAATAATGTAGGTAAAAATTTACTAAATACATTTGTTACAACAGGAGATCTAGAGCTAGCCTCTTCAGGGCATGGAAAACTCATAGCGCCAAACTTTAATCCTAGTGAGCTATGCAGTGGTGGAATTGTGCCAACAAACTTATGCACCCCTGACGGTAAATTGGTAGGAGATGAAGAGACTGGTTTAGCACTTGCTAATTCGTCAATTATCTCGCAAGGAGGTTTAAATGTACAAGGGTGGGTTATAGATGGTCATGTGACACTTGGTGGAGCTGTAACGACCTCGGGTTCCAAGGTTTTTATCAATGGTGGTTTAGTTGTTGGCTCGAATGCACCGGCGAGTGTGTCAGTAGGAGCAGGTGGTTTAGAGGTCAATACACAGGGTTTGTCGCAAGGTCAGCTTCAAAAAGATTGTAGTACTCAAACCGGCGGTAGCTCTGAAAGTGGGTGGCAACTGAAATACAATACGCCAATCTGGACACGATATTTATAACGAGCTGAACTATAATAAATATCAGAAAAACTAAAGCACTATATAAATTATCCTCAGGGCCTCAGCTTAAGAGCATTGGTATCATGGCTACTTCTTACAAATTTCGTCGAGTTTAGTATCAAATGTTAAGGGGCACGATTTAATCAGTTTTTATTAGGAAAGTGGGTTTTAAAAGGCAATTAAAGTATCAATAAGTGCCTCTCTTCTATTATCCCAAGAAGAATCTGCGTTTAACTCATTTTTGCCCCTTTATGAGTTTACGTAACAGAAAGGTGTTTTTGCTTAATAGAAAATTCCCCAATATTTCTTAATGACTGGTCATGCAAAACCGATGTATGGTTTATCCAAAAAGCGTTTACTTTTAACATTTCTAGTTTAGTCACACATTTGCATACCTATTCCTGAGCAGTTGAGATAAAATCCGGTTGATTTTATCAAGTTGTGGTAATTCATAAGGTCACTAGCATATTACTAGTTGTTCAGAAGTAACGGAGTATAGTTTGACGCACGCTTGGCAAGTAGCAGCAATTATTGCGACTAAAAACAGGTCTGACTTGTTGAAAAATAGAGCATTACATTCAATCTTGAACCAATCTAGATTGCCGGATTACCTTATTGTAGTAGATGACTCACCAGAAAATGTTCAACAACAGAATCGATACATTGTCGAATCTCTAGCATTAAGTAACTGCCACAAACAATATCTGATAAATCAGCGAACTCAAGGTGCTAGCGGGGCGTGGAATACAGCTGTAGACTACCTGTGTGCACAGCAAGGTAAATATTTTGACTCGTTGTTTCTGGCATTTCTTGACGACGATGATGAGTGGCATTCTGATTATTTGGAACGCTGTTTAGCGACAGCTAGTATGAAAAACTGCAATATGGTCGCCGCTGGATTTTATCGTTACGAAAGCAATGACCAACCGCCTATTGAGAGTTTACCCCCTACGTTTTTAGATGAAGACCTATTCCTGAGAGGAAACCCAGGTATTCAGGGTTCTAACTTGTTCCTGTCTCTTGATATTATGCTGATGGCCGGTTGCTTTGATGAGCATTTAGTCAGCAGTACAGACCGCGATTTGTGTATACGCCTTTGTGAGATAGGGTCTCTTCAATATCACAGTATAGATGAAGTGTTGCTAAATCATTATGCAGATAGCTGCCGCCAACGTTTAAGTACACCAAATTCACCATCTAAGCAAAACGGTTTGTCTGCATTTTGGCAGAAGTACAATGGGCGGATGAATAACACACAGCATGACGCATTTCTTAAGCGTGCCCAGAACCTGTTTAATTGGCAGCCCAAATCACCCTTACTACCACAAGCAACATCAACGTCCGCAGTTCAATTTGGACTAACACTTGGAGTTGATTTAGGAAATATCTCCTTTGGTCAACTAAAGAATCTCATCATTAAAATTCACCAAGTAGATCAGCAGAACTTAGTAGGTTTTAACCTGATCTTGACCGCAGTAACTGAAGTATTGAATCTGAATGATTTGAATACATTTCTTGAATTTTTGGGAAGTCAGGGTATCACGTATTACAACTTATGCGATCAGCAAACATGTGTTGAAACGGCTACTGCAATTGTTGCCCAAGAGAACGTCGGTCATAGCGCATGGGTCTTAAAAAATAGGTGGCATCAAGAACAACTAATGGATAAAGGTGATAACGATACTTTAACACTGTTACGCCGGCTAGGCGCTTATCAGTTGAACTGCGTTACCTTTGATGATCAATTTAAAAAACAACAAAAAGAACTCGTTCAAAGGATAAAACAGTGCCGTGTTGAGGTTGCGCAATCTCGAATCTCAAAGCTATTTTGTATCGATGATCTGAAATTGCTTGGCACCGGTTCGGAAGCCATTGTAATGACCGATGGTAAACGAGTTTTTAAGTACATCGATTACTGGAAAACTCGTATACCTACTAAGCAAATTAAGTTCCTACAACAGAGCTGCTCAAAATGGCATGACCTGCCCGGTTTATATGCTCTGAACGAAGTTTTTATCAATGGAACAAGCTTAGTCCTTACTTATCCTTACGAGGAAAGTATCCCATATCAAGGTGGTGACAGTGAACACGTTATTAACCTGCTTCACAGTTGCAGCAAAGCGGGTATTGTTTGTAATAATATCCATCCTAAAAACTTGATTAAAACCAAGTACGAGGTGAAGTTGATAGATTATGGCTCAGATATTCGACCATGGAATGAACTCGGTTTTGAACATATGGCACGGCGAGCATATCTAGCTATACATCATGCAGATAATCCTCGCCTTAAATCCTTAATGCGGCAGTCATTGCAAACTATAAACATGCCAGAAATGCAGGGTTATCAAGTTTTTCGCCAACGATTAGCTGGTATTGACTGCAATTTAGAGCAAGCAAATCGAGCGAGGCTCTCTCTGGCTCCGTCAGGGCCAGTAACTCCTTTTGTGCTGACCATTGGTGTCATTACCGGAGATGCCTATAAATTGTTACCCTTGCTTAACAGCATTGCTGAACTAGAACAATGTAGTTACTTGTCCGAGGTAAACACTATCGTACTGTGTAACGGTTGCTCAACCAGAACCGTTGAAGATGTTCTTATGCATAGCAAGCGTCCATTGAGCACCATAAGAATAATCAGCGAAACACAACAAATAGAAGATACGGAAAATGGCTTATTCGGTCGATGTTTCACTAGTCGTCAGGCTGGGCAGGTAGGTATTGCACATGCTCGCAGTATGCTACAAAAGTATGTTGGTTTAGAGTGTGAAACGAAGCCAGGTAGCGTTGCTTGGATCCTTGATGATGACATGCGTTTAGATGCACGTGCGAAACAATACCTCCCTTGGTTACCAAGATTTAGGCAAAATGGTATTGATGTTGTTATTGGGCAATATGAAGGTTCCTCACCTAATCCGCCATTAAATGGGTTACGTGGTCAGTTGTTGGATCTGCTACATAACTTACGTTGGTTAGAGACTTTATCGAACGATATTGAACTTCCAGATCGAAGCAGTGAGAATACTATTCTTCGCACCAAATACCCTGATTATTACTATGATCTATCACGCAAACACTCAGGTCATGTTGAAGCCCCATTTTGGATTGAACCTGCTTATGTTGGTGAAACTGTAGCGGAAGCACGTGCTCGTTTATTTGCTTTTGCACCAATGTTAGTCACCGGGTTCCCGCTTACTCGCGGTATCATCCCGTCATGCACTGAAAATCCATTAATGGCCGCGAAAGACACCGTTAATCGCGGGGGAAATACCTTTGTTTTAAACCCTAAAGCGTTAACACAAGTACCCAACTTGATACCAATAATAAATGATCGTGAGGCCCGCCGTTCAGATATGCTTTGGGCAATAGCCAACAAGCATCATAATCGGCTGAACATTAAAAGCGCACCATTCCCTGTACAACACACTGGCCGTGTGCAAAATGAGAAAATATTAGATTTGGAGAAAGTACAGGATGAAATTATGGGTTCAGCGTTGTATGCAGGTTTACAAGAATTCTTGTCAGCAAAAGAACAACATAACCTGGTTTTTAATCCTGATGAGATCTCTGACGTCTGGCAAGCAACCAGAAATGCACGCAATACCCGTCTTGCACGCTTAACACTCAGTTATTACAGGATTAATGGATTGGCACAGGCGTTGTCCAAGTATCCAGAGCTTACTGAACTGAGTGAATATCTTGCACGCTCTTTTAATTTCAGTGCAATTGAGAAACTAAAAAATCAGGTTGAGCAAATGAATGAGCATCATATTTGCGATTTTTTAAACCAAATAGTGCCGCAAAGTGCCCGCTTTGCGAATGCGCATAAGAACACTTTTGAGATAGTTGAATAAAAAATGCCTTATAAAATTTACTGTGAGCTCCCTACACTACACGGTACATTTCGAATGTATGACACTGGCAATGAGTTGTTAAGAGTGGTTACCTTTGGCGATATCAACAACCTAGGTAGCAAGCCTATGGTAAGAATACACTCTTCATGCCTTGCCTCAGAAGTATTTGAAGCTCGAGATTGCGACTGTGCAGACCAATTACGCGAAGCTATGAAAGCCATGGCTCATGATGGAAGTGGAATTATTTTTCATTTACATCAAGAAGGAAGGGGGCAAGGTCTATCTAAGAAAATTCAGGCAGTGTACAAAATGCAGGCGGAAGCCCTGGATACAGCTGAATCATTTCAAGCTATGGGCTTAGACCAAGATATTCGAGATTACGGGCCAGCGATTAGTGTACTAAAAAAAATGGCCATCGAAGAAGTGCGCCTAGTCTCAAATAATCCGCGAAAACGAAGTGCTTTAGAACAAGCTGGTATTGCGGTAGAAGTTGTAAATACACATCCGCAAGTACGCCCTGAAAACGCAGGCTATTTGCAGAGTAAGAATGATAAATTGGGGCACTACCTGCCGTTAAGTGTTGAGAATGATAATTCCAGTCCAATTCATTTTTATCATTCAGACCAAACATGGGGAGAGTTTTCCAACTTTTCACAACATGCCGTATATATACAAGGCAAAATTTGGCGAACAACCGAGCACTTTTATCAAGCACAAAAATTTACTGATCCAGTACTACAAGAACGTATCCGCACAGCTGCGAGCCCAATGTTAGCCAAAGAAATAGCCAGTCAGTTAGAAGTAAAACACCTGCAAGAAGACTGGTGTAACAAAAAAGAGAAGGCGATGTGGCAGGCAATAACAGCGAAGTTTACTCAACACCCTGAACTCAAAGAATTATTGTTATCGACAGAGCAACGTAACATAGCAGAACATACGAATAATGATAGTTATTGGGGGGATGCAGAAGATGGCTCTGGATTAAACCGGTTAGGTGAGTTATTGATGCAATTACGTAGTCAGTTACTGGATAGCCAAGAACAGAAATTATGTGCGGAATAGCGCTGCTCTACGGCGATACTGCAAAGGATAAGGTATCTACCACATTAACCAAACTTTCTCATCGAGGGCCGGATGATCGGCACTGTTGGATAAATGGACAACTAGCTATAGGGTTTGTCCGTTTGGCTATAAACGATGAAAGCACGTCTGGGCGACAACCATACAACGCTGGTGAAATGATTGGCGCAATTAATGGTGAAATATACAATGCTGATGCTCTTGCTAAACAATATCACCTCACGTTAAAAAGTGAGTGTGATACACATGTCGTCGTTCCTCTATTTTCTGAAATAGGTAATCAGGTCCTGGCCGAGTTAGATGGATTTTATTCAGGTGTAATCTACCAATCTGATACGCAGACTCTTTATCTATTGCGGGATCATATAGGGAAAAAGCCCCTATTTTATGGACGAGCAGATAATAACTTATTTGTTGTAAGCGAGCTCAAAGCACTGCAAGACATTGAATGGTTTGAGCAAGTCCCATTGGGAATTAGCCAGTTAGAGTTAACTTCTGGAAAGTTAACTCCAATAGCAGAGCACCCAGAATTAGTCACTACAAAGCTTAATCTTGCTATGGCAATGGAAAAAGCGGTGATTAAGCGTTTACCAAAGCAACCTGTCGGTATTTTTCTTAGTGGTGGTTTGGATAGTTCAATTATTGCAGCTTTAGCACATCAATATCATAAAAATATTACTTATTTTGTACTGGGAAATCCTGATAGCCCGGATGTAGTAATGGTTAAAAAGCTTGTTAATCACTTGGGAATAAAGCGGGTTAACTATATTCCACTGCCAACGGAACAAGAGTTACCTACTTTGATTGCCAAGATAGTACGCGCAACTGAAAGCTACAACCCATCGTTCATTAGCAATGGTTTAGCAACCTACTTATTAGCAGATTCAGCACATAAAGAAGGATTAAAAGTTGTCCTAACCGGAGAAGGTGCGGATGAGCTTTTTGCTGGGTATCACGAAATGCTATCAGA
This sequence comes from Pseudoalteromonas sp. S1650, assembly GCF_005887195.1. Classification (NCBI taxonomy): domain Bacteria; kingdom Pseudomonadati; phylum Pseudomonadota; class Gammaproteobacteria; order Alteromonadales; family Pseudoalteromonadaceae; genus Pseudoalteromonas; species Pseudoalteromonas sp. S1650. The sequence goes on from NZ_PNDF01000045.1 coordinate 101,640, forward strand.
AGATGAATGGCAATCAATTCGTTCAAATCTGATAAATGATATGCGCTTTACTGAGCTACGTAGATTAGATAAATGCAGTATGGCGAATAGTATTGAAGCTCGTTGTCCATTTTTGGATCGGACGGTGAAGAGTATCGCTGATACCTTAGAGCACAAAAATTTTTATTCGTATGGCCAAAATAAGGTGGCACTTAGGGATACCTTTGGGCATTTATTACCAGTTGAAATTGCTGATCGCAAGAAAACTTCATTTGATGTTGGTAGTGGCATCCGCAAATTAGTCGTGGAGTACTTAACTCGTAACACTAATACAGAAATCGTCGAGCTAAAGAAAATTTGGAGTCAAACATTTACAAACAACGCTGACAATTCTTACTTTTTTAGTTACCCAACATTCGATAACGTTATTGCAAAACGTGGGGGGTTCCACAGATGACAGTACGGTTAGCCCAACAAATATTGCTCGAAAAGTTTCAACGAGAGCCGTTTCACAACTTCTATTTAATCAATGATATTCAGCCTACTACCGGGGTATACGGGGGGACCTGTTCAGATAAGACTCTGAGTTACTTAGAAGCAGTAAAAACTGCGGGGCTAGATGCGCACTTGCATTCTGCACGGATTGGAGGGAAAGAAATCCATCGACTGGTGAGACTTGAAATAGATAATCAGCGCTATTTTGCTGATATTGGAAATGGCTGGCCATCTATTCATCTCTTCCCTGTGGATACACCAATTGAGTATGAGTGTTACGGCATGACTTATAGAACAAAAATAAAAGATGGTGTTATCACTGTGTACCACAGAAAAAACGGCGTCGAAAAGCAACAGATGGATATAGATATTGCAGAAAAATCGGATGCGGAAATCCGTCAAAGAATAGCTAATCGTTTTTCAGCCAATATAAATTATCCATTTAGCAATCAGCTGAGATTTTCAATGATTGTTGGTCAACGTTTTGTGTTTATTCGTGACACTCAGCTAGAAATATACAGTAGTGATGGTTACGAGGAAGTAACCAATATCACTAAAAGTGACATAAAAACAGTGATAATGAAATATTTTAACTACGATATCTCACCACTTGAATCATTCATTTTTAATAAAAAAGTTAACATATAAACAACGAGTAGCCCTCTATTATGATTAGTAAAGTGAGACGGAGATAATGAATGTATCATCGATAAAGTTGCATAACTTTATAGTGTTAAGTAGGCTGTTTTATCTTCTGCTTTGCCATTTTCTTGAATCTCATGCTATGCGACAAGCGGTGCCTTATTGCATTATGGGATACCAAAAGTTATCGATAGACTGGAAATTGGCACGTTGTTGTAACTCGGAATTGTCCAGTAACGAGTTATTATCTTATTAATGCTATTCATACTTAAAACATACATAGTCACCAAACCTCTCACTTATCTCATCACATAACTTAGTTCGGTAGATAATCCCACTACATTACAGCTGTAATAATGCTCTCGGAGGATCTTAACTACTTTTAAGCTTGATCTAGATCAAAGAAACTTTATACGCTGCAATTTATAGTGCGCGGCTGCAATTTTCGTTGTTTTTAAAAACTAGATTAGATTTTAAAAACAATACCCATTTATAGTGCTTAAAGGTGTGTCATGGCATTACTCATCAATAACAAATGTATTAACTGCGACATGTGTGATCCTGAGTGCCCGAATGAAGCTATTTATATGGGTGCAAAAATCTATCAAATCGATCCTAATAAATGCACTGAGTGTGTTGGGCATTATGATAATCCTACCTGCGTTAGTGTATGTCCTATCGACTGTATTAAGCCCGATCCTAATCATCGTGAAACGTTAGATGAGCTTGCTGAAAAATATATTAAGCTGACTGAGTGAATTAATAATAAAATTTACAGCTTATTAGTACACCTTGATTCAAATGTTCTACACTTACTTTAATGCACGTTAATCTCTTGAGGATCCTATGTTTTTCAGTAAGTCAGTAAACTCTGAGCTTGTGTCGTTAAAGACTGAGTTATTTCATCTACAGCAGGTGCGTGATGGCTTGAATGAAGAAATGATTTCGCTTAATGTACTTGAAAGCGGCGAGGTATCCTATATAAATCAGAACTTTATCAAAGCACTTGGCTACGATAAAGATGCGTTCCCTGGCACGCACCTATTTGACATCATTACAAATGAGTCCAAATCTACTGAACAATTTAGCCAATTCTCTTCTGCTTTAGAGCATTGTAAGCACTGGGTTGGGGCGCTGCAGTTTTATCACAAAAGTGGTAAAACAGAGTGGCTTAGAATTATTTCGCACCCAGTAAAAGGGCCTCAAGATCAAATTCTATTTTTCGCAATTTATGCCACTTTACTAACCGATACAATTGCTACCGCAAGAGAGCATAAAGACATTATTAAAGCGTTACACCGTGCTATGGCGGTTATTGAATTTGATTTAGAGGGTCATGTTTTAAGTGCAAATAGTCATTTTTATAATGCGATGGGTTACTCCGAAAAAGAGATAAAAGGTAAACATCACAGAATGTTTTGCGAACCAGAAGAAGCAAACTCTACTGAGTATGAGCAATTTTGGCAGCGTTTAAAAAATGGTGAGTACATAGCGTCTCGCTTTAAACGTGTTGATAAGTTTGGTAATACCGTTTGGCTTGAGGCCTCTTACAATCCGATTTTTAATGATTTTGGGGATCTCTATAAAGTAATGAAATTTGCAACTGTGATCACTGAACAAGTGAATCGTGAGCATGCAATTTCTCAAGCGGCAGAGATTGCTTACGGTACCTCAACAGGAACTGACAAACTCGCTGTAAAAGGAGCTGAAGTACTTAAAAACACAGTGGCTGTTATGGATGAACTTGCTTTACAGATGGAGCAAGCGGCGCAAGAAATCGCAGCCTTAGATAAGCAGTCGCAACATATAGCAAGTATTGTACAAAGCATTAGTAGTATTGCTGATCAAACTAACTTATTAGCGCTTAACGCTGCAATTGAAGCTGCTCGTGCAGGTGAGCAAGGCCGTGGTTTTGCGGTGGTTGCAGATGAGGTTAGGCAATTAGCATCTCGGACATCTAAAGCAACTGAAGAGATTGTGGAAGTTGTTCAGCGAAATCAATCATTAACTCAAAATACAGTAAAGGTTATAGAACAAGGGAAAGTCAAAGCAGAGCAAGGTCTTGCTTTGTCGAATGAATCAGGACAAGTAATGGAAGATATTCAACATGGAGCACAGCAAGTTGTTGATGCGGTTGGCCAGTTTGCTAACCAGTTAAATAAGTGATTCTAATTTGCAATAAGCTTTAGACATCTGCATGGATGCAGGTACAGATTTTTATAAGCAACCTAATAACGAAATTTTGCTGTGTTATCAATGCGGTTCAATTTCCTTAAAGCTCCTCCTATTTTTTGCGAATTGGAAGGAATACCTTGTCTCACTTCTTGAAACTCCATATCATAGAAATATAGGGATATATTGTAATAGTTTAATATTCAGTAACTTTTTAAGTAAATGAGTTCACTGTTTGAATTTTAATTTAGCAATGAAGTGATGTACCCCATGTTTTCTACCAAGCCACTAAAAAATAAAATAACTAATCTTGAAGACGAATTATTTAGGGTTTCTCAAATAAAGCAAAATCTTGATGAGCTAATGCTTACATTAACGCTTGATAGCAAAGGCTGTGTTATTGATACTAATCCCCAAGTTCAAATTGAACTGGGTTTTAGCGCAAATCAACTTGATGGGATTGCATTACTTGATTTAGTGCCGCAATTGGCGCGAAAAACAGAACACTATCTGAACTTTAAACACGCACTACAAAACAAAAAGCCATGGGCAGGAGCCGTTCAGTTGGTCAATGCTAAAGGTGAAGAGGCTTGGCTAAGAGTGTTCGTTCATCCTGTGGTAAATAAGCAAAACCAATTTCTTCATTTTACATTGCATGCAAATGCACTAACACGCACGATTGAATCGTCACGCGAAAACCAGGACTTAGTAAAAGCAATTCATCGCTCTATGGCCGTAATCGAGTTTGATTTAACGGGTCATGTATTAAAAGCAAATCAGCAATTTTTACTGGGTGTCGGCTATAAAGAACACGAAATTATTGGTAAGCACCATAGTATGTTTTGTTCACCTGAAGAAGCAAGCTCATCAGAGTACGCGGCATTTTGGCAGAAACTTCAAAAAGGTGAGTTTGTTTCCTCTCGATTCAAACGTGTTAATAAGTATGGTGATCCCGTGTGGTTAGAAGCCACATATAATCCTGTGTTTAGTGAACAAGGGGAGCTTTATAAGGTTGTTAAGTTTGCAACGGTGATTACTGATCAAGTAAATCGTGAAATAGCTGTGTCTCAAGCAGCTGACATTGCTTATAGTACCTCGACTGAAACTGATCAAATCGCTCATCAAGGAGCTGAAGTACTCAGTAATATGGTTAGTGTTATGGATGAACTTGCAAATAAAATGGAACAAGCAGCAAATGAGATCACAGCACTTGATAAACAGTCTCAGCAAATCGCAAATATAGTTCAAAGTATCAGTAGTATTGCTGATCAGACAAACCTATTAGCGCTTAATGCAGCGATTGAAGCCGCCCGTGCTGGCGAACAAGGAAGGGGCTTTGCTGTTGTTGCTGATGAGGTAAGACAGCTCGCTTCACGTACTTCAAAAGCGACTGTTGAAATTGTTGATGTTGTACAGCAAAACAGGGCACTGACTCAAAATACAGTTGAAGTTATAGAACAAGGTAAGAGCAAAGCTGAACAAGGCTACAGCCTAGCAACTGAATCTGGCAAAGTTATGTCAGATATTCAAAATGGCGCACAAAAAGTGGTCGATGCGGTTGGTCAGTTCGCTGACCAACTTAAATAGTGTTACCTGTGCTTATATTGAGTTTTGCAATAACCTCTTAAAATATCGGGATGGCGAAGTTTAATATGTTTACTTTGTCTCCCTGATACGCGCTTTCGCCAGAGTTTAAAACTCGAGCTCGTTAATTGCTCACGCATCAGTGCAATAACGTTTTTTTCATTTAAACCAAACTGTTGGTTTATTGCTTCAAACGGGGTTCTGTCTTCCCACGCCATCTCTATGATGCGTGATACTTCATGATCTAAGTGCTGCATTACGGCTCCTTTTTGTAGCTTATACGTATTTGCAGCAGGTTTAGATTATAAAATATCGTGTTGCCAGTGCTCTGCTAAAAAGTCGATGAACGCTCTCACCACATTTTGTTGGAAGTTACGCGATAAATACACCGCCCATAAGTGAGAGCCCATAGTAGTATGCTCTGGCAGTACTTTTACAAGCTCACCCGATGCCAAATAGTCATTGGCGAGATCGCATGGTAGGTGAGCCACCCCGATTCCTTGTTTTGCTGCTTTTAGAAGCACCCCCATATCGTTGGCAACAATGTTGCCCTTCACGGTCACTTTTTGTGTGTTGTCGCCGTGTTGAAATTGCCAAATAGTGTGTTTGTTATGAACAAGGCAATTGTGAACAGATAAGTCACTCGGCTCAAAAATCTGTGGGTGCACAGCTAAATAATCGTTAGAGGCACATACGGCGGTTGCGATATACATTAGCTTACGGGCAATAAGACCTTCATCGGGCTGGTGGATGTAACGCAAAGCGATATCAACGCGGTCATCAACCAGCTGCGATAAACTATCTGAAAGTAACAGTTCAAAGCGCGTCTGCGGGTGGCGTTTGGTAAACTCTTCGATGGCATCAAATAGCTTATGTTGGCCAAGCCCAATCGGGGAGGCAACGCGAATGGTACCTACCAATTCGTTGTTATGACTGTGTGCTCGGCTTTGTAAATCAGACACTTGATTTAATATTTGCTGGCAATAGCTAAGGGCTTCTTCGCCTTGAAGGGTCAAACTTACTTTGCGTGTTGTGCGATGAAACAACCTTAAATTTAGCCACTTTTCAATGTCTTGAATATGCCTAGAAACTTGTAATCGGCTTAAACCTAAATTCTCTGCAGCCTGAGTAAAACTGCCTGTACGGGCAACTTCGACAAAGCTAGTAATTGAAGTGAGTTTATCCATTGGTATCTTAAAATGAAACAATGTGTATCTATATAGTGTATTTATCAGTAATTGGTGAACAAGTAAACTGCAATCATTGAAACAAACAACGGAGAATTCCTCATGAAATTAGCAGTTATTGGCGCAACAGGTTGGATTGGCAGCCACATTACTTCAGAAGCAATCGCACGTGGTCATCAAGTTAATGCATTAGTTAGAGACGCAAGTAAAGTAACCCAAGATAACGTCACTGTGACTGAATTTGATTTAACTAAAGACGATATCGCAACTGCAGCTGCAGGTAGTGATGTTGTTATTGCGGCAATTGGTGGTCGTGCTTTAGGGAATCATGAAATTGTTGCAAACACGGCAAAGCAATTACTAAACTCGCTTGCAGGTACTGGCACACGCATTTTATGGGTGGGCGGTGCAGGTAGCTTAGAAGTGGCACCCGGTGTAACTCTGGTATCAAGCCCAGATTTTCCTGCTGAATACAAAGCAGAAGCCATTGCTCAAGGTGAGGCACTTGATGTATTTAGAGCATCAGCAGCAGATACAGCTTGGACTTTTGTATCACCGGCAGCGGTCATTTACCCTGGGGAGTCAGAAGGTCCGTACCGTGTTGGTGGCGACAGCTTCTTTACTGATGCAAATGGCGAAAGCAAAATATCAGTTACTGATTATGCTAAAGCAATGCTTGATGAAGCACAGTCGGCAGCTCATTTAAATCAACGTATTAGTATTGCTTACTAATAGCGAGCCTTTCTTCAGGCTCATAAAATGGTATTCTTAAGCGATGTGTTAAGTTACCTATTTAATTTATGAGCCTGCTATTTTCTATTGCACTTGCAACCATCCCTGCCTTACCAGAAGCCGTCGCGAACAACGCTGTAGCCAAAGTTGTTATTGATGAACAAGCCTACTTTTTAAGCTTTATGGGCTTGAGCTCAGGCAAAGCACATACCGATGTTCACAACAAAGTGTGGGTCCTTAAAGTGGGCGATAACGCGTGGCAAGCGGCTAAAGCCGTGCCAAGTACATTGCCCCTTACTGGTCGTCTAGCGAGTACAGCAGTGGGTGTGGGTCAGCATGCCTATGTATTTGGTGGGTATACCGTTAGCGCCGATCATCAAGAAATCTCTACACCCGATGTATATCGCTATGATGTGCTCTCTAATTCATATACGCAACTGGCCAATATGCCTGTGCCGGTGGATGACAGTGTGGCGCTTTCGTATCAGCAGCGTTATATCTATTTAGTCAGTGGTTGGCATAACGATGGCAATGTTAACCTTGTACAAGTTTATGATACGCATACAGATACTTGGCAACAGGCTTCGCCATTTTTAGGTCAACCGGTGTTTGGCCAAGCGGCGGCAATTAGTGGAAACACTCTATTGGTGTGTGATGGCGTTAAAACACAGGCGAATGCTGATAAACGCCGTTCTTTCGCTGCGGTTGCACAGTGTTTAAAAGGTACGATTGATGCTGATAACCCATTAAAGATAGATTGGCGTACGGTACCGCATCCTACAGGTGTTGCCCATTACCGTATGGCAGCAACCAGTTTTAATGGCGACATTTATATGATGGGCGGCTCTGATAACCCATATAACTACAATGGTATGGGGTACGATGGTAAACCAGCGCCAGCGAGTGATCATGTTTGGCGTTTTGATGTTGATAAAAACACGTGGCAAGTGATGCCAAAAGCCGATACCGCGAGCATGGATCATCGAGGTTTATTAGAGCACCAAGGAAGTTTGTATCGTCTTGGTGGTATGGATAATAATCAACAAGTGACAGCCGATGCACTTGCTTACAAGGTAAAGTTATCTCTATGAATACACTCTATATTACTGGGGCGGGTGTGAGTGCCGCTAGCGGTATACCGACCTTTCGTGGCGAAGATGGCTTTTGGACCATTGGTAGCAAAAATTATACGCCGATGGAAATGGCAACGCGTGCTATGTACGAAAATAATCCCCGCGAATTTTTAGCTTGGTATTATCATCGCTTTGCAACGTATCGCCATCACGGTCCCAATGAAGTGCATCATTGGTTGAGTGATAAAAATCTCATTACGCAAAATATCGATGGTCTTGATGGCAAAGCTGGTAACACCGATTTTATTGCTATTCATGGTCGCTTAGATCAAATGACACTGTTTCACCATCAAGGTGACGATGTGATGGCTTTTAACGCACCGTGGGAGAAGGTTAACGAAGACAACCTGCACCACTCATTGCTTGAGGTGTTCAATATCAATAACGAAAGCCCCAAGCTAAACGAATCGTTTAAGCCTTACGTGTTGTTATTTGATGAATACTACACTGAGCTTTATCGAATCTCTGAGGCGCAACAGCGCATGCTTGATGCCGATAAAATCGTCTTTATCGGCACCTCGTTTAGCGTCAATATTACGCAAATGGCACTCGATATTGCACGTAGTCAAGGCACGCCAATTGAAGTGGTTGACCCAGATCCTACTCACGTATTTCATCCTAATGTGACATACCACAAGATGACTGCACTTGAGTATGTTCAGCAGCAAGGATAAAAATAAGGCGCTTATAATAAGCGCCTTATTTAATATTATTTTTCAGCTTTTGTAGCTGTGATGTTTAACCTTGCTTGTAAGGGATCCGGTAAAAACTCTGCAGTCCCTGATTTACTCATTTGCAGTATAAAAGATTCATCATTTTTATATGCTTGCCAAGTAGGTAACCCTGGGCCATTTGGTGTGCCTAACTTAATAAAGTTCGTCACATAACGGTGCATTATTTTAGCAGCTTGCTTATCTTGCTCAGTGGTTACATGGCCATATTTAGCAGCCACAGTATTAAAGAAGTACGGAATTTCGCTGGCGTGCTCTGCACCTGGTTTATCTAAGGTTTGCGCCACATAACCAAAACGATACAAAAAGGCATCGTTACCCATATCTGTCACACGTTTTGCAACGAACCTTGCTGGCTCTTGCATTAAAGCATCTTGCCCAACTTGGTAATTAAGTAAGGGTAACGGCATTTGGTCATTTGCATCGTAAGTCATTTTTGCTTGTGTACTGTGCGGGGCAAAACTTGCGAATAGCGCTTCTTTAGAAGCAAAATTAGCAAAGCCTAAATCCATATCTGTTGTGCCAACCATGGTCGCAACATGGCTAAATGTGCCTTTACTCAAGCGCGCTTCTGTCGCCGAATTGATGATAGTGCCATCAATAATTGGCCCGCCAACGTAAGTAGACTCATCATTATTTTGTCGATTTAATGTGCTCAAATCTAGGTTATCAACCACGTCTTCGGCAGATAACTCACGTAGTGCAGCAAGGGCATTTTCATCACTGCCTAAAATGGTGTGTTGTTTGGCAAAGTTTTCGCCAATTTTTTCGGCGCTTAACACGGTGTCATCATCACTATTAAGTGGCAACTGCTTAAATAGCTCTCGTCCGCCCGCTGACATAATAATCGCTTGCTGGAATAAGCCATTAGCTGCAGGGGTTTGCATCATCGCATGTACCGATGCGCCCCCTGCAGATTCACCCATAAGTGTCACTTTTGCAGCATCACCACCAAATTGAGCGATATTTTGTTTCACCCATTCAAGGGCCGCAATTTGATCCATCAAAGCGTAATTGCCCAGTGCATCGTTCTCAAAACGACTAAGAGCAGGGTGAGCAAAAAAGCCAAATCGGCCTAGGCGATAATTAAAGCTAACAAAAATAACCCCTTGTTTAGCAAAGCTTTCACCCGAGTAAACAGCGGGTGATGCGCCACCATTTACAAAGCCACCCCCGTGTATCCATACCACAACGGGATAAGGAGCATCGCTGTGTTTAGTGGGTTTAAATACATTTAAATAAAGGCAATCTTCCGAAGGGGTTGTGGTAAGCGGTGCAGCGTCGGCTGCAAACGGCTTTTGCATACAGTCAGGCGCGTAATCGTTAAGTACTTTTACATCTTGCCACTTAGGCACAGGTTGCGGTGCTCGCCAGCGTAACTCTCCTACCGGAGCTGCTGCATACGGAATACCTTTATAGGCAATAAAACGCCCTTCTTTTTGCCCTTGGATGAGCCCGCCAGTGACGGCAATATGATCAGATTGAGGTTGTTCTTGGCAGCCTTGCAAAAATACAGCAGAGCCTAATAGAAAAGATGAGTAAAAAATCGATTTGAGAATACGCGATGTCATAACAAAGCCTAGGCTGTTTGGGGAAGGCTTATAATATTAACATATTCAGATAGTAACAACGAGAAAACCAGCATAGCTACAAGGGGAGGCTATGCTGGTTTTAGTATTTGGCTAATAAAGAGTTTTCCTGTCATTAAATCGTTACAAAAAGGCTCTAAAAATCTGCAGCTCAATAACTTAAGGATCTGTGTAATACTTATTAGTGCAAAAAATTGCTAATGTAAAAGGAGTGTATTCTCATTTTAAGGTACATATGTTAGATAAAGTTTTGCATGATTTTTTAGTCATTTGGGCAACAATAGACCCTATCGGCACAATGGCGTTGTTTGCTGCTTTAACAGCTAAATTGCCTGCCGATAGGAGGCGAAAGACTGCTTTTAAAACGGTGGGTTATGCTGCCATTGTATTAATTGGAGCTATTGTCATAGGGCAGTTGCTGTTAACTGCAATGGGTATTAGTTTGTTGTCGTTCCAAGTTGCTGGTGGCATTATTTTATTTCTGTTCGGTCTACAAATGATTTTTGCTGAGGAGGCCCAGCAAGGTGATGTTGAGTCACAGCACGATATTTCTGTATTCCCTTTAGCAATTCCCGCAACAGCATCGCCGGGTGCAATTTTAGCGGTTATTCTAATTACCGATAACCATATTTATAGCGTTCAGGAACAAGTAATTTCGGCAATAACAATGCTGGTAGTGTTATTGATCACTTTATTATTGCTGTTGTTAAGTGAGCGAATTTTGAAAGTTATTGGGGTTGGCGGTGCATCGATACTAACGCGAATTATGGGGTTAATTTTAGCTGCATTGTCTGTTGAGTTTGTGATGGAAGCACTAGGAGTCGCTAAATGGGTGGCCAATAATTAAAAAGCCCGCAGTGCGGGCTTTTTAATGGGGTATGCCAATATTATTCAGAAACAGTGAAAGATACGTCTAAGTCTTCACCTGATGTTACTGTAATTGGTTTTACTTGATAAAGCGTAAATGCTTCGTCTTGCGTTTCAGCGTCATCGATGTGCGCTGCACAGGTATAAGCAAGTTGATAATCACCTGGTTGAATGAACGCAAGTTCAAATTCGAATTGGTTATCTTCGCTATCGAACACAACATCTGCCGTTGCAAGAGGTGCATCTAATGGTGTTTCATCTTCGTTAACTTCATAATTGTCCATTGGCATTTCAACATCGCTGCTATATAGGTAAACAGCATGACCGAATGAGCCATCTTCTAGTGCGATATCGATATTATCTGTTTCACAGTTAGCGATAAGTACGTCGCTTACAGTGCCTTCGATATCTTCAGATTCAGCAAGGTTTTCTAAGCGAACACCGCGTGGTTTTAAGAAGATCTCATCACTATTTTGTGGATCAACTAATGACTTTTTGAGGTCAAATTCAATAACAAAGTCGTTACCAGCTTGGTTAAGGGTAAAGCCATCAAGTTGAATTTCACCGATACCATCGTTGCCTTTACGTTTAACAACCAGTGGTGCAATGCTGTCATCTTCGTAAACAACATGCGAAGTCATGGTTAAATCGTTTGTGTCACCATTGATCACATCTGCACGGATCCATTGATATTCGCCAGCAGGCACTTCTTCATCTTCTAATAAAGAAAATACATCATCACCAGTGTAGTCTAATAAGTTAACCATTTCAGGCATGGTTTCATCATCATCTTCACGGGTCTCAAACGTGAATTCTTCACCACCTTGGGTTTTCAATGTGATTGAATCAAACACAACATTTACAGCTTTTAAACCTGTCACTGGTGCATCAGACACACCTAATGTGAACTGTGCAGTTTGCGGCTGAGGATCAACCGAGTCGTTCTTGTCGTTATCTGAGCCACAACCAACAAGTGCAAATAAAACGGCGCTGCTAAGTAATGTAGTTTTAAAGTTCATCATTTCTTCCCTTTGTGTTCTAAAAATTTATTAGCAGTGTAATAACTAAAACTTAATGTAACTTGAACTTCTAATGATAAGTTTCGATTAACACCTTTGTACCTTTTATGTAACAAGCTGAAAGTCAGAATAAAAAATAACTGCAAGTTTAGAATGCTTTTTAGGTAAATCCATTTTTCTTCCACATTTTGCTGACACCATGACAAAAAATAAGAACCTAGGAACGAAAATGAAGGTTATTGACTTGGAAAAGCGCTTTGAGCTTATGAGCTGGGCATTATTAAGTGCAGTAAATATGCTTTTACTAGTGGGGTTTATGAATAGTAAATCGGAGGTAAGTAATTTACTTTTTAGTTTTTTGTTGTGCTCTGTTTCATTACTATTAGCGGTACTTGTATTCAATTCAAAACGCAATTTAACGGTATGCCGCCACGGTGTGCATTACCGCAATTTATTCGGGCAATGCCGCCATATGCATGCAAGACAAGTGCAATTTATTCACCATTACTCGTTTTTTGGTTTGCGATTAGTGCTTGTTATGGGCGAAAAATATATTTGCTTTGCGCCTTTTTATAGCCTTAATGACAAACACCAACAACGCTTAAAGCGCTACGATAACGATTTGTTTGATTGGTTAAAGAACTTACAAAAGACCAATGATTTTTGTTAAGCAGGCACATTTACCTGCTTAACCATGGCGCTAGATATTAGGTTTTATAACGACTTACATTTTGTTCTAACTGAGTTGCTGTGTCTGTCAGCTCGTGCATGTACGATGTGGCTACATCGGTATCATTGGCGGTTTTATTCGCAATATCGACAATGGTCGTCATGTTTTGGTTAATCGCTTCAGACACTGATGTTTGCTCTTCAGCAGCTGTGGCTATTTGTGCATTTTGTGACGTGATAGTGTTAACCGAAAGCAATACTTCATTGAGTGCTTTTTCGACTTCGCCCGCTTCATTAACACTGGTTGCACTGCCTGATTTGATTGACTGCATAATGTTATTTACAGTTGTTGTTCCTTGTTGTACTTGCTCAATCATCGCCTCTATTTCATGAGTGCTATCTTGCGTGCGTTTTGCTAGCGTTCGCACTTCATCAGCCACCACCGCAAAGCCACGACCAGCTTCACCAGCTCGGGCAGATTCAATTGCCGCATTTAGTGCTAGTAGGTTTGTTTGCTCGGCAATGTTTCTGATCACATCAAGCACACTACCAATTTGACTCGATTGTTGATTAAGCTGATCGACCGCATTCGCCCCTTCATCAACTTGTTTAGCAAGGCCGTTAATCACCTTTATGGCAATGAGCAACTGGTTGTTAGCCTGTTTGACTAAATGATCGGCATGCTCAGCAGCCGTTGAGGCCTCTTGCGCACTGCGTGCAACTTCCATTGACGCCGCCGACATTTCGTTTATTGCGGTTGCAACTTGTTCACTTTCTTCATGTTGGCGATTAATACCTGCATGCATATTGGCAAGTAGCTCGTTGAGCTTATGTGACGCTTGATTCATTGATTGCGATGATTGGCGAATATCAATAACCATTTTACCAACGTCATCGGCAAAGCGGTTAAACGAACTGCCAAGCTTGCCCAGTTCATCGTCTCGTTTCACCATTAAACGTTGGGTTAAATCACCATCACCTTGTGATATATCGTTCATTGCTAGTACGGTTGTGTGCAAAGGGCTAGTAATACTGCGCGATACCACCACTGCAATCGCTGCGGTAATTGCGACAGCAAATACAGAAGCGATGATGGTGTTTATAAAGGCATTATCGATACCTTCATTAACGCGTTGTTCTGTCGCTGCGACTTGTTGCTCAAGACCACTGATCCAAAAACCTGTTCCTAGCACCCAATTCCATTTTGGTACTAAAGCGGCATAGCCGAGCTTAGGATTCACACTGCCATTGGTATTCTTCCAAGAATACTGCACATAACCACCGTCGTTCTTGGCAGCATCAATCAGTTCTCGAATGAGATAAACCCCATTAGGATCTTTGAAATCATAAAGGTTTTTACCCTCAAGAGAGGTGTTAACCCCATGGGCAATGTTGACACCTTTTACATCATAAACAAACACATAGCCAGTATCGCCAGCATCATCAAAACGCAAATTACGTAAAATGCTTTTTGCTTGGTTTTGTAGTTGCTCAGTATTAGAGCCATCATCTTGTGCGATGAGGTTAGCAATCGAGCTCATGGCAATTTTTTGGTAATTGCTAACTTCAGACTTACGGTCGTTTTCCATTTGTGTAGCAAAACTTTCAACGGTTTGTGCACCACTGTGTTTTGATTGCACATAGTTGTAGAGTGTCAGCATAATTGCAATGAGTAGGGGGGGAAGTAGGGCTAGAAAGAGTACCCGTTGCTGTATTGATAGCGCCATTTATCGCTCCTAATAAAAATCCGCAGTACTAGTTTAGTACTTTTCAAAAGTTTTATTAGTCGACTTTATGGTTAGATCGATAGGCTATTGAAGCTGGTTTATGCGACCTGCTTATAAAAATATACTGTTGCATCAAATTCACCGGAGGAACTTTTCGCAAATCCAGGAATAGTGCCAGCTTCAATATAATCGAGTTTACGATACAAATATGAGGCAGTGTCACCTTGGCGGGTATCAAGTAATAGTAATTGAAGACCTAAAATACGCGCGTCGGTCTCTAGGCTATTCATCAATTGTTTTGCAATTCCTTGGCCTTGATATTCGCTGTGCACCATGAGCTTTTCTACTTCACCGCGGTGAGCGCCATTAGCTTTGGCGCATAAAGAAAGCTGTACTGAACCAATCACCGTATCACCATCTAGGGCAAGGTAAAGCCTACGGTAAGGCGTTGCTAAATCTCTATCAACCCCTTGCCAGTAGTCGTGTGCTGACTGTAATGATAAAGGAGCAATAAAGCCAATTGACGCGCCACTGGCCACGCTATCAATCAGCAAATTATTGAGGGATTTCGACACCCCTTTTATAGAATGCACTGCTTTAATTTTCATTATTTATTCTTGTTGAAATGGATACACAGAACCTAAATTAAGTAAGCTGGTTAGCTCATCAAGTGCCTGATAGCTTTCGGTTAAAAACATCGGATCGGCAAAGTCATCACTACTTAACGAGTCACGATAATGCTTATTCGCCCAATTTACTAGTTGGGTATATTTTTCTTCGCTGAATCGTACTGCCGGATTAACCGCTGCCAGTTCGTCCGAATTGAGTGCAACACGCAAGCGTAAACAAGCAGGGCCACCGCCATTTTGCATGCTTTGGCGCAAGTCAAAAAAGCGCACTTGCTGAACAGGGTTATCAGCCAAAATCATTTCTTGAATGTAATCGTGAACAGCTTGATTGCGCTGACACTCTTTAGGTGCAACCAGTATCATGCTGTCATCACTTAAGGTAATTAATTGGCTATTAAATAAATAGCTGCTTACAGCATCTGTAATGCTCACTTTATTGGTTGGCACTTCAATAATATGTAGCGGCTTGTTGCCAAGGTAGGCTTGTTTAATTTGTTTCAGCGTATCTGCTTGGTGCAAAAAGGCTTGTTCGTGGCATAAAAGTACATTGCCATTGGCCACAGCGATCACATCGTTATGAAAGACACCTTGATCTATCACATCAGGATTTTGTTGAATAAATAACTGATTTTCTGGCTTTAGCTGATGTAAACGGGCAACTGCTTGCGAAGCTTCAAGAGATTGTCTTGCAGGAAATTTAACAGGTTTTGGTAAGGCGCTATTAAAACTACTTGCCCCATAAACAAAGATCTCAAGCCCTGTATCTGCATGGCTGTCGCATAATCGATTATGATTTGCGGCGCCTTCATCACCAAAAAAGCCTTGAGCAGGTAAATGCGTATGATGGCTAAAGTAACGCTCATCGTTAAACATGGCTTTTAATAATGCTGTAGTTGTAACGGGTTCTAGCGAGCGGTGAAACTTATTATTTAAGTTAGCAGCCGTAAAGTGTACTTTGCCATCAAGGGTATCGGCTGAAGGCGAGATAGTGCCAGCATTGGCTGTCCACATGGCCGATGCACTGTAACAAGCTCGCAGTAAAATGGGGTCGGCTTTAAATGCTTTTTCAATAATCTGGCTATCGGTGCCTGTAAAGCCCAGTCGTTTTAGTACGCTAATGTCGGGGCGAGCATGAGGTGCAAAGATACCTTGCTCTAGTCCTAACTCGTGCATCGCCTTCATTTTTTCAAGGCCTTGTAGTACAGCCTCTTTAGGGTTTGAATGTGAAGAGGCGTGACTTAGTGAAGCGACATTGCCATACGATAATCCCGCGTAATTATGGGTAGGCCCCACTAAGCCATCAAAATTAACTTCTACTGCGTGCATACTTAATCCATCATTATTGTGCGTGTATTTTAACCATACAGAAGTTATTTAGCTGAAGCTAGCTAACTCTAATTCTACATGACGCAAACTTTGTTGAAGGCGTTTCTGAGTGGCAATTAAATACGCTTTTTGTTTGTTCTGTTTAACTTGTTGCTGTCGTGCAGCTTTATATAACACACGCTTAGGAATGTGGTACTGCTCAGACGCTTCGGTGATTGTCAGTTGGTGCACCGAAATTTTTTTTAGCGCTTCAATAAATGCAGGGTCATTATTTAACATAACGACGCTCCAAATCAGCAACATTATGCGGATCGTTTGCTTCATGTATATGCCATGTGCTGATGTCTAATCGCCAAAGTAGATAAAGAGTGTGAAAGAAGTTAGTCACGTTAGTCTCCTTGTTAGTGCCAGTTCACACTCACTATTGGAAGATCCGTGCCAAACCTTTATTAAAATTATATGCGTTAAAAATCAATAAGTTAACTTGTAGTGGTTTGGGTGTCCCTAAAATCAGGCACTAAAATAGTGAAAGGCAAATGCAGTAATGCACTTTAATGATGCGTGCTTTTATTGTTGAACGAGGAAATACGCGATGTGAAATCGCTGCT